>JAFAPG010000241.1 GCA_019247235.1 Acidobacteriota bacterium | reverse complement strand
CGTTCATCGTTTCTGAGGAGCTCGAGCATGGTCGCACTCAGATCGTTTCCCCGGACCACGCAAACTGCGTCGTGCCTTGCGAATTGCGCCACCATCTGGCGGAAGTTCTCCGTATGAGGACCCACCACAATGGGAACGCCGTGCTGCGCCGGTTCCAAGATGTTGTGTCCTCCCCGCTTGACCAGGCTTCCACCCACAAAGGCCAGATCGGCGAGCCCATAAAGGCTAGCAAGCTCGCCAATTGAATCGATCAAAAGAATGCCGCCGTGAATTGGGGAGCCATCCCACTGCGACCGCTTCCAAAAACGCATGCCAGACTGCGCAAGGAGACGGGCGACGGAGGAAAACCTCTCAGGATGGCGAGGGGCGAGCAACATCAGAGTAGAAGGAAAGGCGGCGAGTATCTTCTCAAAGGCGTTCATCAGCAGGGTTTCTTCGCCCTCGACCGTGCTTCCACACACGACGACGGGCCACGCCCGCGCTGCTTCCGAGGCATTGCGCAGCCTCTCGGTGATCGGTAACGTGGGAGGAAGAGAAACGTCATACTTAAGATTGCCGGCCACTCGCACCCGGTCGCGCGCTGCGCCGATCTCGATCAGTCGAGCCGCGTCTTCCGCGCTCTGGGCGAGAAAAACAGTTACGTTCTCGAGAATCCTCATGAGAAGCCACTTTGCCTTGCGATAGCCGGTGTACGATCGGTCGGAAACTCGGGCATTGACGATGACCACGGCGGCGCCGGAGCGATGAGCTACACGCAAAAAGTTCGGCCATAGCTCGGTTTCCGCGATTACTACCAACCCTGGGCGAAGGGCGGCGAACCAGCGTTCGGTCGAGAACTTGAAATCCAGAGGGAAATAGAAAACCTGGTCTTGACCAAAGCGACCGGCGGCCAATGTTTGCCCGGTGTCGGTAGTGGTTGAAACTACTAAGCTGCGGTCGGGGAAGTCCTTGCGCAGCGCTTCTATCAACTTAGTCACCGCCAGGACCTCGCCCACTGAAACCGCATGCACCCAGATTTCAGAGCGCCCACGCTCGCGAAAACTTCGCGGGATGAGACCAAATCGCTGACTCAGGCCTTTGCGATATTTTCCTTGCCAGAGGATCTGAAAGAGCCAGTAGGGTGAGCCGAGCAGAAGGACGAGCCCCAGGGCCATGCTGTAGAGGAAGTACATTTCAGCAAAGACCCATTCTAAACGCACCTCAGATTCGCCACGCGTTGGTCAAATCGAAATCTGCCGCGGCTCAGCGCCGACGGCTGAATGTTGGCTGCCATGGTATGGTCTTCACAGACTATGAGCGCACGGCTCTCTCTTCTGCTGGTTTTTCTTGCTCTCGTCGGAGCTGCTTTGGCCGAAAACGCCAGAGGAGCGGCTGAGGACTACTCAGGAATGTACTCTTTTGTCCGGGACGGCGAATTCCTCCAGATCACGATCGAAGACAACGAGGCTGTAACGGGGTTTATTTCACGCTTTGGTGACACGGAGAACGACAAAGGAACATTCCTCGATCAGTTCTTCAAGTCGGGAAAGCTCGAGGGCAATAAGGTGAGCTTCACCACCGAGGTTATCCATGGCAGCTGGTACAAATTTGAAGGTGCATTCGCGCGCGGGCGGGGCAAGAGCCCCGAAGAGGAGGGCTATTACCTGCTCCGGGGAACGCTCACCCGATGGAGCGAAGGCGCCGATCACAAAACCGCCTCCCAGCAACGGCAGGTTGAGTTCTCGTCTTTTCCGCGCGATACTTCTCCCCCAAAGTGATACCGAGGGGAGGCCACGCACCAACTCGCATGCCGATGAACCTCAACGCGCAAAGGCGATGACCTGATAGGCTTTGGCGACATTCCCAACAACGCTGCCAGGGAACGCAGGGTCAAACTTATCGGCATATTTCTTGATGAGAAAGTCGGCGACGCTTTTCTTGGCAGAATCAAGAGAATCTCCCTGCGAGTAGGAACTCGCCGTGCGATCCATTAAATCCTGGAGGTAGGCTTTCCACAGCTCGAACTTTTCTTTCCCGTGGATTACATCGCCATGCCCACCAATCACAGAATCGAAATCAAGCTTCTCGGCCGTGTCTAGCGTCTGAATCCAGTCATAGGGATAACTGTCGCCCATGAACGGCGTCCACCCATGCAGAGCATCGCCGGTGACCAAAACCTTTTCCTGCGGGAGATAGACGAACACATCTCCGTCGGTGTGAGCTCGGCCAAGCCAGAGAATCTCGACGGTGCGGCTGCCGCGGTGCAGGATCAAGCTGCGATCAAAAGTCATGGTCGGAAGAGTTACCTGCACGGTCTTGAGCTCGGCCAAGTAGGCAGTTGCCTGGCGGAGATTTTCTTGAATGGCTTTTTTCTGTTCCGCAGTTGAGGCTTTCGCCAAATCCTGGTTGAGTTTCGCGATCTCCTCTGGCAACGTGAGAATTTCGTTCTTAATGCGAGGAATTCCCAGGCGTTGGATATTTTTGCGTGTGGCTTCGGAAGAAATGATCTCAACTCCCCCGGGCCAGGAACTCGGGTAGGCTTCATTGCCCTGATAATGGTCGTAGTGGAAGTGCGTGTTGACGACGTACTTCACCGGTTTAGGCGTTAGTTTCTTGATCTGCTCGATCAGAGCCCGGGCCGCGGAAGGTTTGGAGTGCGTATCGACCACCAGCACCCCGTCATCAAGCATGATGATAGCCGCGTTTGAATTCACGCGAAAGGCCGGTTTGGCCAATGCGGCATAAACTCCATCGGCCACGGGTTTAAGATCGAACAACTCCTGGCCCGACGCTAATGGCAAAAATCCTAACAAGAACAAGACGACCAGGTGAGGTTTCATCATAGGATCTCCCGAGGGAATGAAAACCAAGCGGCCTCGCTTGCCATTCGGTCGGACCATGTCACATTGGTCGCTGGTGCGGCCAAAATGCGTGCCAGACCCGGCCAGCCATGATAGAGAGCTCGAGCAAGCGGTCACGGTCATTGGCGTGGTCGAGAGCTTCAGCGGCAAGACGAAAAGCGCAGACGATTGTACATCCAACTGCGGGTTGCGCGGTCAAACTGAGTCGAATGCGAGTGGATGCAAGCTTCGAAGCTTCTCCGAACAGCTGCAGGAAGAGAATCGCGGTTGAAAGAGCTCTTCACAGCGGAGAACTCTGCTTACAAACGAACATGGGGAGGTTGCCACCGGCGCGGCGGTTTCGAACGTATAACGGCTGAAACCCTGAAACGATGAACACAAATGATTAACCCATGGCAGGCTTACGCCTCCCTCCTTGTCGCGCCCAGTTCTGGTGCCCGGTCAGGAGTTTACCCATGGATGCATCACTCAACCGCGAGTCTCAGCAAGCGTTGTCTCCGTTCGAGTGGCATTGAGCTTGCCAAGATTCGCACGTATAGTGATCGTGCAGTGACTGGAGGCAGGATGAGCAAGCGGGAATTTTTTGAGCAACTCGATCGCCGTATCGCCAAATATGATTTGCTCTGCCATCCCTTTTATCAGGCCTGGGTCGCCGGACGATTGAGCCAGGAAGATTTGCGGGAATATGGAAATGAGTATTTTTATCACGTAGAAGCCTTTCCTTTTTAT
>JAFAPG010000240.1 GCA_019247235.1 Acidobacteriota bacterium | reverse complement strand
GTGGCGGCACCTTGTATTTTGCTTTTCCGCTTCTCTATGCGTCAGCTTTTAGTGGGTTTTATCTCGCGCTCATGGTCGTGCTGTGGCTGCTCATTATGCGCGGCTTGGGAGTTGAGCTGCGGATGCATCTTAACGTTAACGTGTGGCGGGCTTTTTTTGATGGATTGTTTTTTCTTTCAAGTCTTCTCTTATCCATCTTTTACGGGGCAGCGCTGGCCAATGTAATTCGCGGCGTGCCACTCGGTCCCGATGGTTACTTCTTTCTCCCCCTGTGGACCGACTGGCAGCTTGGGCCCCATCCCGGCATCCTCGACTGGTATACCGTTGTCGGGGGTGTGCTGGCCCTAGGGGCGCTCGCTCTTCATGGAGCTTTGTATCTGGCCACCAAGACCGAAAACGAAGTGCAAAAGCGAGCCAGGACGGCGGCGAGACTCCTGGCGATTGCCGTGCTGCTGCTTACTTTGGTAAGTCTGCCAGCTTCCATCGCCGCGCGTCCTGATGCCTTGGGAAACTATCGCGCATATCCAGTTCTCTTCATCGTTCCTGTCGTAGTGCTGCTCGCACTCGCGGGTGTCATGTATTTTTCTCGGAAGCAAGACGATTACAAGTCGTTTGCATGTTCCTGTTCTTATCTTGCCTTCATGCTGGTAGGCGCAGCAGTTGCGCTCTACCCTCGATTGTTGCCTTCTAGCAATGACCCCAGCCTGGATATCACGATTGAGAGAGCGCTGTCGGGGCCGCACACCCTCCACGTCGGATTGGTTTGGTGGGCGTTTGGGATGTGCCTGGCGCTCACGTATTTCGTCGTGGTGTACCGCATGTTTCGAGGAAAAGTGACACTCGCAGGGGGCGGATACGGCCATGGATGAATATGTTGACGGGCGGCTCGAGAACGCTGCACCGACCGGGGATGCATAATGGTGAGCATAAATCGGCGCGAGATTCGCTGCTACGATTACGTGAACCAGCCCTATGAACGCGTTCGCGATGTACTGCAGCGGGACGCTGTGACCGTCTTCGAGTCAGCTACGAAATCTGCGGCTTCTCGAGCACAATCGATTGCGACTGAGCTGCACGTCGATTTCGGAGGCATTGGGATCCGGGCCGACGTCAAAGTTTCCGTTCGTGATGTTGAGGAAAAGTCTGACACGATTCCTTCGCCGGCCACCTGTTTGCGGCTCGAATGGCAGGCCGCCACCATGCCTGGCTTTTTCCCGCTAATGAAAGCTGAGCTCGCCATGTATCCGCTCACCGCTACGGAAACTCAGCTGGATTTCGTCGGCCATTACGAACCACCGTTCGGGGCGTTGGGTAAAGCCATAAACGCGATTGTTGGCTACCGCATAGCTGAGTCGTCCGTACATCGGTTTCTCAGCGACGTGGCAGGGTATCTCCGAGAGACGCTCGGCCGGTGAGGCGAGGAGTAGGGAGGTGCCCGCGAAGTCGGGATCGAGAACACACGTCCGCGTGGCTCAACTGCTCAACTAGACGAGGAGCTGCGCAGAGACTTGACTAGCCGCAGGCCCGCAATTGCGAGGCACAGGACAAATGCGGAGAGGATTGCCTGCTCTGCGCGTTGCTGATGTCGCTCGATTTCAATGCTCAGGATCGTGGTGGCAAGTAGGACGAGAGCGAGTGACATCCCCCGATGAAATGTTCTAATTCCTGACTCTAACCAGGATTCCTTTCGATGCTCTAGGACGCGTCCAGAATCGGAATCGGTGCAGCCCGGCTTTTGATTACAACTGTTACAGTGGTGCGGTTGAGCGCGGTATCTCACGGTTCGGAACGTCTCGTCTGCGCTTTGGCGGTGAAGATGCTGGCCAGTCGGGCATCGCCACAGATCATGTTCGGGAATGAAGATGAACCCTTGAGTGCTGCTTTTTTGTGCCTTTCGATGCACATAGTGGGCAGTCCCCTCCAAAATGGCTGCGACAAGAACCAGAAAACCTGCGTAAGTAGAAGCTAGCAAAATTTCAGCATCCATAAAGCGCCGCTACCTCATTCGGCCGCACTTACGATCTCTGTGAACAGAACGTCTCTGGGCTCCTCTTCTATGACGCCGGATGAACGATACCGTATACCCAGCCAGCACAGGTACAACACAGGAATAGTCCCTCCAATAATGAAGACAACATCGCCAGGGAAGCGCAACCACTCAATCAAAGTATTAGTTGGATTACTCAAGAATTTTAGGCTGCGGGCATCGAAATACCCGGAAGTGACCGAGTGATACAGTTGCAATATCCCCAGCGGAAACAAGGTGGCGAATACCATCCACGCCAATCCCAGATTTAAGGACCAAAAGCTTATCTTGGCGGCGCGGTCAGACCAGTATTTTTCAGGAATGACATAGCGCAGGCAAAACAGAGCCAAGCCGACCGCCAACATTCCGTACACTCCCATCATTGCTGCATGGCCGTGGTTAGCCGTGAGGGCGGTACCGATTTCGTAGTACGAAACAATGGGGAGATTAATTAAGAATCCAAAGACGCCAGCGCCGAGAAAATTCCAAAACCCCACTGAAGCGAGAAACATGACTGCCCAATAGTGGGGGAACGAAGTTCGCGTCTTGTCCTCATGGTGCGCGCCCAGTTGCAAAAAACTCCATGCTTCGAGAGTGAGGAAGGTCAGCGGAATCACCTCCGCGGCAGAGAAGAACGCCCCCAGGGCCATGTGGACCGAAGGCTCGCCTGAGAAGTAGACGTGATGCATGGTCCCGATAACTCCTCCCGCCGAATAGAGGATCATATCCAGATAAACCATGGTCAGCGCGACGCGCTCATGAACGACTCCGAGCAGAACGAAGATGTAGGCCACCAAGATTGTGGTAAACAGTTCCAGGAAGTCTTCCACCCAAAGGTGAACCACCCAAAAGCGCCAAAAGTCCGCGGTGGTGAAATGCGAATCAGGACGGGCAAGAAGGCCAACTCCGTAGAACGCAGGAATCGAGAGAGCGGCAAAGAAGAACAACCAGGGCATGTTGCCTATGTGCTGCGTACGGAGCTTGCCCTTTAGGCCTCGAAATAGGATGAGCACCCAAAAGAATAGGCCAATGGTTAAAAGCACCTGCCAAAAGCGCCCCAGATCGAGATATTCGAACCCCTGGTTGCCAAACCAGGACCACTGTTCGCGAATCCAGCCTTGTATGCCAGCAAATTCCCCCGCCAGGCTACCAAACACCACGACAGCCAACGCTCCCAGAAGTAAATAGGCGAGCACACTTTGACGGCGCGGTTCACTGCCTGCAATCATCGGCACGAGAAAAATACCGGCTGCTAGGTAGGAGGTCGCTACCCAGAAGATCGCCAGCTGTACATGCCAAGTACGCGCAACGTTATAAGGGAACAGCCGGGCCAAGTCGAAGCCGAAGAAGCTGGAGATATCGGCGCGATAATGCTGGGTAGCACCACCGACGAGAGTTTGCAGCACAAAAAGGATTGCCATGACAAAGAAAAACCAAGCGCAGGCTCGCTGCGCTGGAGTTAAAGCGACTTGATCGGGGGGACGAAACGTAATCGCCTGTCGCTCACGCCCGTGCCAGCCCAAGAAGTTCCATCTTCCGAAGGCGGCGAGCAATAGCCCCGTTCCTCCAAGGAGTGCGATAAGCGAAAGAACGCTCCAAACTAAGGCATCGGCGGTCGCGTGATTGTCGACCAGCGGTTCAGGTGGCCAGTTGTTGGTATAGGAGTAAGGAAGTCCTGGCCTCAGCGCCGAGGCGGCCCATGCACTCCAGGCAAAAAAGGCGGTGAGTTGACGAATCTGCTCAGAATCGGTTATCGCCTTTGGGCGAAGGCCATATTTCGTGTTCGCCTTTCCAAAATAGGAAGCGTAATACTTTTTGAGGTCATTGAACGCATGTGACTGGGCTAGAGTGAAGGTCAGGGTGCTTTTCGTACTATCGTAAGCGTTGCTCTTGAAGTCGCTGATAGTCTGCAGCTTCGCGCGGTCCGAAGTGCCCCCGCCGTAAAAGTCGATTGCATCGAGGGCCGCGCGATGAAGGTAGTCGGCCGTAAAGTCAGGGCCAAGATAGGCGCCATGACCGAAGATTGAACCGTACTCCATGAGGCCGTTGCGAAGAAAAACGTTTTGCCCGGCGATAACATCGCTGCCAGTAAAAAGAACTGTACCGCTAGCATCTGTGACGCCGGAGGGAATGGGCGGTTCGAAGGAGTATGTTTCATACGCCAAAAAGCCAAGAACAAAGAAACCGAACAGGACTACAATCACCACCGCTTGGATCCAGCCTCGCGAGATCAAGAATTCCTGCTTACCCTCGACTTGCATGAAAGTAGCCTCCTGGCAGTTTTAGGCGATTCATAATCTATGTAACCGCACACCGTTCGAGCTCCGAACTGTGCGCATCCCGTGACTTTTGTCACAGACGGGCATAGGCCAACGTTCTACTTTTGTTAAGAGGGAAACAATGTGCATATGACTAAGATCCCGCTCCATCCAAAGCAGCCCGAACGATCATGCTGGGGCTGTGACAAGTTTTGTCCTGCTGACGAACTGCGCTGCGGAAACGGAACCATTCGCACTCCTCATCCGATCGAGCT
>JAFAPG010000063.1 GCA_019247235.1 Acidobacteriota bacterium | reverse complement strand
CACGAACTTTCCGAAAGCGAAGTGCTGCCGCACTCAAAGCGGGAGATGGCCCTCATCGGCCCTATCGTCAGCAACGAATGGTTTTTTTTCGTGACCATTCTAGCCTTGGCGGGGCTGATGATTCTGTTTGAAGCGCGGGGTCGACAGCCGATGCCGCTGCCAGAGTTGCCGGCAGAAAAACGTAAAGCCCTATGGAGCGCTCGCCGTGAGCGGCTGTGGATGGCATCGGTGTACGCCACATCCTTTGTCTTTATTCTCCTGGTCACAGCCGAGTTCATCTATGCCAAAAGCGTCAGCCAACTGTCCCCGGCCACTATCGTTCACTTTACCAACGGCGTGACCACGATTCCGCGAGCCGAGCTTTCAGATGGCGATCTGCACCGATATTCCGCGCGCATCAACGACCATGAGATCCGCTTCCTGCTTTTTCAAAAACCCGACGGAAAGATCGTCGCGGTTTTTGATGCCTGCCAGATTTGCGGCCCGGTTGGTTTCTTCAAGGGCCCGAATGGTCTGATTTGCAAAAATTGTGCGGCTCCGATCAATGCCCAATCGGTAGGCACGCCCGGCGGATGTAATCCGGTCCCGCTGCCTTCTACTCCCACCGCGGCAGAAATCGTCATTCAGGAATCCGACCTAGCTCTAGGAGAGCGCTTGTTTCAGCCTTGATCGATCATGGTGGTCTTAGATGTTTGTGCGATTAGTCTATGAATCCTTCCGCCGGCAGACACGGCGAAAGCTGCTGGCAGGGACCGCCGTGACCCTGGGGGCGGCCGTGGCCACGACCATGCTGGCTCTCGCCCTGAGCATGGGGGACAAGATGAGTCGCGAACTGCGCAGCTATGGGGCCAATCTGGTCGTCACGCCCGAGGAAGAGCGACTGGAAGTTTCTCTCGGCAGCGTCGACCTCACACCGGCCGCCGCCGTCTATCTGAACGAGGATTCGCTGCCAAGGATCAAAGGCATTTTCTGGGCCAATAACATCGTCGGCTTTACGCCCGAGCTGCTAGTCAAGGTAAGCATCGAACATCAGGACGTGACCATGCTTGGGACCTATTTTGCCCAGCCGATGCGCTATGGAAGCAAGGAATTCACCTCTGGTGCTCGCGCCACATTTCCTTGGTGGAAGGTCTATGGAGATTGGCCTCAGGATAATTCACAAGATGTGCTGGTGGGAGAAAAACTAGCTCAGCAACTTAGTATTGGGGCTGAGGGGAGGATCATGCTCAACCGCCAATCTCATCGCGTTTCCGGCATTATTCGAACTGGCGACGCCCAGGATGGACAGATCATTGCCCCCTTGCACCTGGCACAGGCTGTGGCCGGACGACCCGGGGCGGTTCAGAAAATTTTTGTCAGCGCCCTGACCAAGCCCGAAGACGAGTTTGCCCGCCGCAATCCCGACAGCTTAAGTCCCCGAGATCGTGACCGCTGGTATTGTTCGCCCTACGCGCAATCGATCGCTTATCAACTTCAGGAAGCGATACCCCATTCACACGCCGAGCAGATCCGCCGCATCGCTCAAAACGAAGGACAGGTTCTATCCCGCATCGAGGGCCTGATGATGCTCATCACGCTTGCGGCCTTGCTCACTTCAGCGCTGGCCGTTTCCTCCGCCATGGCAACCGCTATGTTCGAGCGACGCGCGGAGGTGGCGCTGATGAAGGCGCTCGGCGCGGGCTATTTCGCGCTCACATCGATCTTTGTCGTGGAATCGGTGTTGCTGGCTATTGTCGGTGGCCTCGTCGGTTTCGCGGGTGGAGTTCTGCTGGCCAATCAGTTTGGCTCAGCCATATTCGACTCCAAACTTACCGTTGAGCCCGTGCTGCTGCCGGTGATTGTCGTGGTCTCGATTGCCGTATCGGTGGGTGGCAGCGCTGCCGCCATCCGACGCGCCGTAAAATATGACCCGGTGCTCGCGTTGCGAGGTGAGGCATGAGCTTGACCCGGCGACTTGCGGGCCCTGGCATGTTCATGCGGCTGCTAACCCAGGCCGCCCGTCTACGCCGTGGGCAGGCAGTGGCGGCCATCGCTGCGGTTACGGTCGCCGCTGCCGCGGCAAGCGCCATGCTGAACCTGTTCACGGATGTCCAGGCGAAGTTGCAGGGAGAATTCCGCAAATTTGGCGCAAATGTGGTCGTCGAGACCAGAGATGGCCAGAGCTTCGCGGCTCATGATCTCGAGCGGATCAATTCCGTTCTGCGCGGGCGCGCCGTGGCTCTGCCTTTTGCCTACGTCGTGGCAAGAACCAAGACCGAGCAGCCGGTCGTGGTAAGTGGCACAAACCTGGTTATGGCACGCCAACTGAATTCCTGGTGGGCGGTTTCTGCTTGGCCGGAAAAACCGGGTGAGGCGCTCGTGGGCGTGCGGGCAGCGAAGGTTCTCTCGCCTATGCCGAACCGATTCACCTTGCTGTTTCAGGGCCACAGCGTCGCCTTGAGTGGGCGGGGAACGGTTCAAACTGGAAGTGAAGAGGACAGCCGCATTTATCTCTCGCTCGAAGACTTTCAGTCCTGGACGGGACTGAACCCTACGGTGCTTGAAATCTTTGCCAGCGGCTCGGAGGAAAAAGTGAGCCGACTCATGCGCGATCTTGCGGAACAGTTTCCGTCCCTCGATGTGCGTCCAGTTCGACAAGTTCGAGAGGGTGAAGCCAGAGTACTCGGAAAGACACGCTCCACTTTGCTTTTTTCCGCCACATTCATCATCGCTACCGCGGCCCTGTGTGTGCTGGCTACATTGACCGGCTGGGTATTTGATCGTCGGCACGACTTCGCCATCATGAAAGCCTTGGGAGGATCAGACGAGCTCATTGCCCGATTTGTCATCGCCGAAGCCTCATTGCTGGCGACCGTCGGAGCGCTCCTAGGATTTGCCGCCGGCGCCGCTCTGGCCGCCTGGATAGGTCGGGTCAATTTCCACGCGGCGGTATCTCCGCATCTGGGCCTCTTACCGCCGGTTGTGATGGGATGCCTCGCGGTCACGCTGGTGGCCACTCTATTCCCGCTACGTTTGCTGCAGCGAATCCAGCCGGCTATGATTCTTAGAGGGGAGTAATGATCCGGCTGAATCGAGTAAGCAAGCTGTACCCAGCCGCCCAGGCTGGGGGAGTGATGATTCGCGCTCTCGATGACTTCACTCTGGGGGTCGAGCCAGGGGAGTGGATCGCGATAATGGGACCGTCGGGTTCAGGAAAATCCACGCTGGTGAACTTAATTGGCTGTCTGGATCGCCCCAGCTCAGGCGAGATTTGGCTCGATGGCGCCAATGTAGCCGAGCTTGCGAGCCAGGAATTGAACCGTGTCCGAGCAGAAAAAGTTGGCTTTATCTTTCAACAATTCCATCTCATACCGTACTTATCGGCGATCGAAAACGTCATGTTGGCGCAGTATTTTCATAGCATGACCGATGAACAGGAGGCAGTCGAAGCACTGGCTCGCGTCGGTCTCAAAGACCGTGTCCAGCACCTTCCCGCTCAGCTTTCAGGAGGCGAACAACAGCGTGTGGCTATTGCTCGGGCGCTGATCAACGATCCAAAAATCGTGCTTGCCGACGAACCTACTGGCAACCTGGATGCTGCTAACGAAGAGATCGTGCTTCGCCTGCTGCGGGAACTTCACAATCAAGGACGCACCATTGTCATGGTCACCCATGACCCAGTGGTCGCCCGTCTCAGTGATCGGCGCGTGGAATTGCATCACGGAAAGATCGCTGTGCAGGAAGTATTCTCAATGGCCGACGAGGAGCAGTTCGAAGAGGTCCTCGAGGAGCTCTGGGTTTTAGAAGAACACGGAGAAATCGCCGAGATCGAACATATGGAGGTCCATGGTGCGCTGCCGGTGAGCCTGGCAGTCGATAAGATGCGTGAGATGGGACTAGTGAATACCAGACCGCACCCACCTGAAGCGCATGAACACCGCCGTTTCGTGAATCCTTGTCATGATGCCCTCAAGCCGAGCGGCGTCTCGATTGGCGATGGCAGTATGATCGTGGAACTCACGGCCCGCGGACGCCTGCGCGCCGCGGATATTATCCGGCGCCACCGATTGGCGGAACGGTTATTCACCGACAGTTTGGCCCTCGATAGTGAGCTGGAGATCGAGCAGCAAGCCTGCAAGTTCGAGCACATCCTCTCTCCGGAAGCGACTGACAAAATCTGCACCTTTCTCGGGCACCCACAAACCTGCCCGCATGGCGCGCCCATCCCGGGTGGTCCCTGCTGCCGACAAAGCTCGGGATTGGCGATTTCTGTGGCCGAACGACAGCCAGTCGAGTAGTACGCAATGCCCATCATTGGAGTCTTCGATTCTGGCTTCGGCGGTCTAACCGTGTTGAAGGCTCTCGTGGAGAGAGTCCCTGCGGCTGAATATTTGTACTTCGGAGACACAGCGCGCCTGCCCTATGGTTCGAAATCTTCAGAAACCGTGGCTCGCTACGCTTGTGAAGCGGGTCGCTTTCTTGAGCAACAAGGAGCTGAACTCTTAGTAGTTGCCTGCAACACTGCCACGGCCCTGGCTCTCGATAAGATTGAGCAGGCCACTTCAATCAAAGTTCTGGGCGTCATCAACCCCGGTGTCGAACGCGCGGCCTCATCCTCCGACTGTCGTAAGGTGGTGGTCATCGGCACTGAAGCCACCATCTCCAGTCACGCCTATCAAAAAGCTCTGCTGAATTGTCAGGTTGAGGCGCGCGAAAAAGCCTGCCCGCTTCTGGTCCCACTGATTGAAGAAGGATGGGTGGACCATCCTGTCACCGAACAGGTAGCTCAACTCTATCTAACGGAGGCCTTCAACGACGGTTTTCGCTCCGCCGATGTTCTGCTTCTGGGGTGCACCCATTATCCTCTCATCAAGCCGCTTCTTCGACGCGTGGTTCCCGAAGGTGTGCGACTGGTCGACTCTGCCGAATCCGTAGCCCAGGCCGTGAGCGGCCTCGTCGCCAGCGGCACGGCCGATGATGGCCAATTACCGGCAAGACTTGTCGAAACCGGCACCCGCTTTTTTGTGACCGACTCGGAAAAAAAATTCCAGCGTCTGGG
>JAFAPG010000199.1 GCA_019247235.1 Acidobacteriota bacterium | reverse complement strand
TCAATTCCCGACGCAGATTTTTCGAAGTGGGTCAAGCCCAGCGCGGTTGCGAGCCTAGTTACCTGGCTGGCGAGCGATCCCGGCAAAGAGATCAATGGGGCAGCGATTCCTGTCTATGGCAGCGATGTTTGAGATTCTGGCAAAGGCGTTTGTCTATGGTCTTGAGGTCTACGCAGGCCTTGGGTTCGTATTTGCATTGGTCTTCGTGTGGGCTGGAGTGCAGAGTTTGGATTCAGAGGCTCAGGGCTCGGGAGTGGGGTTCCGACTTCTAATCCTGCCCGGCGTCGCCGCTTTCTGGCCCATGTTGCTTTACCGATGGAAAAAGCATGTCACCGAGCCACTGGTGGAACACAACCCCCACCGCCAATTGAGCCAACAATGATTCAGCCGCTCAGAACCGTGCATCGCCATGCCTTCGTCGCACTCGCCTTTGTCCTGCCAGTGGTTATTGTGGCAGGGACCGCAGAGCGGCGTCCGCGACTGCCGTCCGGAGGGCCGGCTGTGCAGTTGCCTGGTTCAGCGCACCTAGTAAACTCAGGAACTCTGTGGCCAAAACAGGCGATACGAACGGAGTTTTACAGCTATTCCAGTCGTCCAGGAGAGATTGATGTTGTACTGATCCCAGCTGAGGAATTGAACGAACCTGATTTGTTGTTGTACTGGTCGGTGGACCCCCCATCGGGAGACTTCATTCCTGCCGGTGCGAGGCTACTGGGTCATTTCATTGCGGGCAAACCCTTCGTGCTGCCGCTAAGGGTGGACCGGTCTGGATACCTCTTCTTGTTCAGCCTGCCTCACCAGACAGTCTTTGACACTGCCAAGGTGGAGAAGCTGCCATGAGCGTCCAGTATGCTGCCATCAGTTGGAACCGGCAGAAGAAGGTGTACGACATCACATTTCTGTGTCTGCTCGTGTTGTATCTAGGAACGTTCGTCGGTGTAGGGGCTTGGCGCAACCCGAGGGAAACGGCAGAGACATTGCTGATTCGCGCGTTGGGAACGGCAGCCTTCTTACTCCTAAACGTGGTGCTGTGCATCGGACCACTGGCACGCCTCGATAGCCGCTTTCTTCCACTGCTCTACAACCGCCGCCATCTTGGTGTAACCACTTTTCTGCTCGGGGTTGCACATGGAGGTTTTGCCCTGTTTCAGTTTCATGCGCTCGGAAACGTGAACCCATTGGTGAGTCTACTCATCAGCAATCCGAGGTATGGCAGCGTCGCGGATTTTCCGTTTCAGGCTCTCGGATTCTTTGCTTTGATCATCCTCTTTCTGATGGCGGCCACCAGTCACGATTTCTGGTTGCGCAACCTGTCCGCGCCCGTCTGGAAACGCCTGCACATGATGGTTTACATAGCCTATGGCCTACTGGTCATGCATATCACATTGGGAGCCCTGCAGTCGGAGCCGAGTCCGATATTATCGGGATCGCTGATGCTGGCCGTGGCCACCGTAGTCTCTCTTCATCTTGCCGCGACATTTCGTGAGAAGAGAATCGACTGTGCGAAGCGGAAGGCGCTCGACGATGGCTTCGTTGAAATATGCGCAATCGATCGGATCCCGGAAAAGTGCGCCACAATCGTTTCCCTGGCCGGCGAACGCGTAGCTGTGTTTCGCTACGATGGCAAAGTTTCTGCTATTTCCAACGTTTGTCAGCACCAGAACGGGCCGCTGGGAGAGGGCCGAGTCATCGATGGCTGTGTGACCTGTCCGTGGCACGGCTATCAGTACCGGCCAGAATCCGGAGCCGCTCCACCACCATTCAAGGAGAAGATCCCGACTTTCCGTGTCAAAGTCGTCGGACAGGCTGTTCTTGTGCACCCGCTCCCAAATGCACCCGGAACCTACGTCGAACCTGCCGCACTTGAGCCCGGGAAGGAGCACACGTGATGAACGACTTCTACGTCGGCTATTTGCCGAAAACGCCCCTAGCCCTGGCTCGCTTTGTCAGAAGAGTCATTGTGTTGCTTGGTTTCCTCGCGGTTGTTGTATCACTAGCTCTGGTCACCGGACAAATGCCATTCGCAAATTCTGCGTTCGAATACGGAATGACGCGCAGGTTCGAGGGGATCATTGACATGCGGCCTTATCCCACGCTCTTGGTTGCGCGCCCTGGCGAGGTTGGGTTGGGAGACAAACATTCGCGATATCTGTTGGTCGCTCCGGGGAAACACGGCGCTGACCGCCTTGTCGCGGGTTTCGATGGAAAAAAAGTTCGTCTCCTGGGTCAACTCATCTACCGAGAGAGCGCAACGATGATCCAGATCGAACCCGGCTCTATCTTGCCGCTGAATAGTCCTCCGGCGCCCCAAGCCCCAACTGTCGACCTCGGAACTGTCACGCTGACGGGGGGGATCGTAGACAGTAAGTGCTACCTGGGCGTGATGAATCCGGGGAACGGGAAAGTTCATCGCGACTGTGCCGCTCTCTGCTTAAGCGGAGGAATACCACCGATCTTTGTCACCTTGGATCGAGAAGGGCAATTCGTGCTGGTT
>JAFAPG010000148.1 GCA_019247235.1 Acidobacteriota bacterium | reverse complement strand
CCTAAAAAGAAGGCGTTAAAGAAGGCGTTTTTGCCTCCAACCGCCTGAAACTAAACGCTGGTTACAACCATCCAATATAGTAGCGGCGGGAATAGCAGGGCAATCTGTCTGGGCAGACTAGAGGTCTCAGGGACTACAGTTCGACAGAACACTTTAAGTAGATCCCGGCACGAGTCATCTGGATTCTGAAATGTTTACGGTCGAGCATCGGGCTGCTCTTTTGTGGTAGAATTCAATGGTTTGTGCCGGCGCCCAGCTCGCCATTGCACGTTCCCACCGTTTACAAGAAGAACATTCTGTGTCCGCCACTAGACGGCGGAGAGGATAATCCGTCTTGGCATTAGACGACAAGTACGATGACATCAAAAAGCTGATCGACACCGGGAAAGAGAAGGGATATCTCACCTATGATCAGGTCAACGACCTCATCCCGCACGACGTGCACTCTCCCGAAGACCTGGACGATCTGATAACCACCATTGGCACGCAAGGAATCGATGTGCTGGAGGGCCCAAAACTACCCTCCACGGCTCTGGACCGAGAAGATGAGGAGATTGGGGAAGATGTCGAGCTTGACCTAACTCCCGGCGCGCTTGAAAAGACTAACGATCCCGTCCGCATGTATTTGCGCGAAATGGGAACCGTTCCCCTGCTAACCCGTGAAGGGGAAGTGGAAATCGCCAAGCGAATTGAGCGCGGCCAGAATCGTGTACTCAAGGCGCTTTCGCGTTCGCCCATCGTCATCCACGAGCTGCTTGCGATGGGAGAAGACCTCAAAAAGGGCGTTCGCTCCATTAAGGAGGTGGTCACCTTTGATGAGGAAGAGATTACCGACGAAATTCTGCAAAATCGGCTGAACGAGTTCACGGGAAAAATCGACGAATTGGCCAAGGCCTACAAAAAGGCCATGCAGGTACAGGAAAAATTCGCCGATGTTTCGCAAAAGAAGAACCCTAAGCCGTATCGCCGACTTCGCAATCAGCTGGCCCGAGCGGTGGTTAACGTCTCGCTGGCGGTAAGAAATCTCGGCTTCACCAATGTCGAACGCAAGCGCCTGATCGACCGACTCAACAAGACGGTTGATACCATGCGCTCGCTCGATCGTCAGATTCAGAGCCTCGAAAAGAAAGCCGATTCAACTCGTTCCGAGGAGCAGCGCAAAGAATACAAGCGCCAAGCCCGAGCTATCCATGGAGAGCTGGAAAAGCTTGAGCAAGAAGCGGGAGTGTTGTTTCTAGAGCTCAAGCGGACCCAACGGGAAATCATCCAGGGAGACATGGATGCCGAGCAGGCTAAGCGCGAGCTCATCGAGGCGAACCTACGACTCGTAGTCTCGATCGCAAAGAAGTACACCAATCGCGGCCTGCAATTTCTGGATCTCATCCAGGAAGGCAACATCGGCCTGATGAAGGCAGTTGACAAATTTGAATATCGCCGAGGTTATAAGTTCTCCACTTACGCAACCTGGTGGATTCGACAGGCAATTACCCGGGCCATTGCCGATCAGGCTCGTACCATCCGTATTCCGGTACACATGATCGAAACCATTAACAAGCTGATCCGCACCTCCCGGCAGCTAGTTCAGGAGCTCGGACGCGAGCCCACGTCGGAAGAGATCGCCAAGCGTATGGACATTCCGGTTGCCAAGGTGCGCAAGGTTCTTAAGATCGCGCAAGAGCCGATCTCGCTTGAAACTCCGATCGGCGAAGAAGAAGATTCGCATCTTGGTGACTTCATCGAAGATCGCGCCGTCGTCTCGCCCGCGGAAGCGGTCATTAATGTCAACCTAAAAGACCAAACTTCACATGTGCTGCGTACGCTCACACCTCGGGAAGAAAAAGTCATCAAGATGCGCTTCGGCTTGGAAGATGGAAGCGAGCATACGCTCGAAGAAGTCGGACAGTCCTTCGCCGTAACCCGAGAGCGTATCCGACAAATTGAGGCGAAAGCATTACGCAAGCTGCGTCATCCCTCCCGCTCACGTAAGCTTCGAGCTTTTTTGGACGGGGTAAGGGACTAGCGGCGATCGCTTGCGTTTCTGGACACCGTAATTTTAGGCACGCCCATGCGTGCCTTTTCTTTTGCCCCGACGGCTTAAACCGCTTACGGTTGCCTCCCGCGGCCCTCGTCGAGGTTTAGCAATTTTGGAAAAGTCAGGACAAGAAGGCCGTAATAGACTGGCCGGTGGCAAAGATAAAAACCCGACATCAGGCACAGTTTCATCGCTCGCAGATCGGACGCGCCCAGCGATATATCCGGCTCAATTTGAATGAACGCCTGAGCCTGAGCAATATCGCGAAACAAGCCGGTTCTTCTTCGTATCATTTTGTGCGGCTCTTTTTGGCCTACACCGGGGAGACTCCTTTTGATTTTCTGCGTCGCATCCGCCTGGCCACGGCTTTGCGAATGCTCCAGGAAGACGCTCACGGATCCATCACCGAGATCGCATTAAGTGTCGGCTATGAAACCGCATCGGCTTTCAATAAGGTCTTCAAGAAGTCTTTGCACTTGAATCCCAGCGATTTTCGCAATCTCGGAAAAGAACGTCAGTATGAGCTGATTTACGATCTGAGTAAACCAAGGATGCACAAGGAGATCGCCGTGAACTTAATCCCCAGCTTTGATGTCGTGACTCGCCCGCTCACCCATTACCTCTTTCTTGAGAAGCATGGACCCTTTGCCGAGATTGCCCCTCCTACGTGGAATGAACTCTTTCCTTTGCTAAGCAGCCACATCGATGCGCGCCAAATCGTCGGCTACTTGGGGCTGAGCGGGATCGATAAATCCAAGTTAGGCGAGGACGCCATGATTTATGAGGCAGGACTGGCCCTCACGGGCCCACCGGAACCGATGCCCCAAGGGCTCGAATACAAAAGAATCAAATCAGGTAAATACGCTTGCTTCCGCTTGACCGGCCCCTATTCTCAGATCTGGACAGCTTTCAGCCAGATCTTCAAGATCCTCGGAGACAGTCACGTGGAACTGCGACCGGAGTTCTGTATTGAGAACTACCTCAATGATCCCAAAATTACCCCCGAGAACGAGCTGCTAACTGAATTGCTCGTCCCGGTAGCGTAGCCGACAACCGATTCTGCCAACTGGCAGCTTGCCTCGAAGACATTTGTCGACCTTATCGTCCACGGTGGCGACGGATGAGAGCCAAAGTTGCACCGGCCATTCCGAGCGATCATTTTTTTAGACTCGCGTCTAAAGAACTGCCCGTGCTTTGCCATTGCCATAATCACCGGGCTTTAGAAAGGGCCGGGTGCGGGGTTAAGCTATTTGGCCGCATCATCGCGTAAAACACCCCTTCATCGAAGTGCAGCGTGGGGGATCATGCTCGGGGATCTCGCCCGCAAAACGTTTTTCATCAAGGTTCTATAACCGGCATAGATTTTTTCAATTGGACTTTCCTGGGGCTTTTTGTCAGATTCAATCTGTCGCAGCCGTGACGCCGCCTTACAACTCGTCTTTCTGACCTTGTTGTCCCGAAAGCCAAACGTTCGACACGAGCCAGTCGTAAAAGATCTCGTGTAGTAGTTGATTCGATAACAAGCATTGCTAGTTTTAACCGGATGCTCCCGTGGGGGCGCACCGTACCTTTTCACCAGAGAGGAGTTTCGCGTGGACGACAACAAAGGCGTAAAAGCAACCAGGGTCACGCTCAAGATCGTAGCGGATCACGTAGGTCTAACCGCAGGAACCATTTCCGCAGTCTTAAACAACACCCGGGCGGCAGAACGAATTCCGCAACAAACTCGCGAGCGGATTTTCACCGCTGCCCGCGAGTTGAACTATCAACCCAATCCTCTGGCGCGGGCGCTTCGCACGGGACAAGCGTTCATGACAGGAACCGATGCCTGTGAGATTGGCAATGGACGTGGAGCCTTGGTGATTGTCAATGCCGAGCAATTCATGAGGGCGATGGAGGCCATGCAGCGGGCGGGACTGCGGGTGCCCGATGACGTTTCCGTCGTTGACATGGGGGCGTATCCGGCTGCCCTCTTTAGTCCACAAACTTTTGCGTCCGCTGCCAAACCAACCTGACTGGGTTGGAGACTGTCATCACTACGGATCGATTGATGACATGAACTCTCTGTTAGACCGTCTCCGGTGGAGCCGGGGCGATCTCGAACTCCACCTGTTGCGGTCCTAACTGGGGATGAACAGCCTTCAGCGTCGCCCTTCCGGGTTCCTCTTTGGCACGTACCCAGACGGCACCGGTTCCACCTATCAAAGAAAACGGGTTGTCACCAACCAGTTCCGCGGGACCATCAATTTCAAGTTTGATGGAATCGTTGGCGAATGGGCGGATAGCGCCAAATTCATCGGTCACACGCAGGACCACTCGGGTCGTATCGGACCCGTCGGCAATCAGGCGTGAGTCGTCAGCCAGAAGCAGGAATTTTTCATCCACACCCTTGCCTGAATAATTCTTCGTGATCGCCAACTTCCCTTGAATGTAGCCCTCGAGGCGTAGGTCTCCCCAATGATGAAAGAGCTCTCCTAGCTCGACCACAAAAGGCGCGTAGCGAAGATGAGGAAACTGCTTGCGGTCGGGGTCGACTTCGGTCACCAGCTGATCGGCGATAAAAATCTTTAGGTGGTCGCAGTTGGAGGAAACGACGGCACGGGAGAAACCGACCGACTGATCGCCTCGGGCCCAATGAAATGCTGGTTCGAGCACAACTTCTTCCCCGGGTTCGCACTGCGACTTGTAAAAGCCGGCGGCCGGTTTCGGCTCGCGAAAAATATCCGTTACTCCGTGATAACAAATGCGGTCACCCGATCCGAAGTTGCCGTGGGTGTTGTAATCAAACGCACACCAGCCGATTCCCCCGGCATACTGCGGGTTCGAGGCTAGCTGATCGTGAATGCGAGCATGGCGTAGAGTGTGTTCCGTCAGTCGCTCTACGTTATCGATGGTCTTGGTGGGAAAGGTATGGCCTACGAATTCGGTATTGAAATAGCGGGGGTGATTGGGCGGCCGTAACGGAAATCCGAAGTCGTTCATGGTGAAGACGTCTTCCAGGAGCTCCGAATTGTAGAGATACCGTATGCCACCGGTCTGGCGAGTGGGATCAAGCTGATGGGCCAGGGCATTGGTTCGAGCGTAGAAGTCATGATCATCTTTGGATTCATTAATGCGTACTCCCCAAAGAATAATCGATGGGTGATTCCAGTCCCGGCGTACCATGCGGCGCACATTGTCAACGGACAGCTGCTTCCAGGCTTCATCCCCGATGTGCTGCCACCCGGGAATCTCTTCGAGCACCAGCAGTCCAAGTTCATCGCAAGCGTCCAGGAAATGCGGCGACTGCGGATAGTGTGAGGTGCGGACGATATTACACCTGAGTTTCGTGCGCAGGATGTAGGCATCCCGCCGTTGAACCCGCCCGGGCATAGCCTGCCCGACGAACGGGAAGGTCTGATGGCGGTCGAGACCCCGCAGTTTTAGCACTTTGCCGTTGAGCTCGAAACCGTGGACCGTGAATTGCGCCTGGCGAAAACCAAACCGTCGTCCATCTTGATCTACCACCTGGTTGGCGCGCAGCAAACGCAGGTCGACGCGATATAGTTTGGCCTGTTCGAGGTCCCACAATTGGATATTCGAGAGGCTCTCAAAATGTAAGGTATGTGCAACCGGTTCCGGGGAAGCAGTGGCGGCGCCGACGCGCACCGATGTACGGGCAAGCGAGCGATCGCCGTCGCGGAGTTCCGCTTCGAGGGTAAGCGGCTTCGTCAAATCCTCGAGGTGGCTAAGGAAGCAGATCACATCGAGCGAGGGCTTTGCGCTAAGCACGTCTCGCGGTCGAGCGGAAATGTTTTCGATGAAGGTCGGAGCAACAATACGCAGGGCAACCTCACGGTAAATGCCCCCGAACGTAAGATAGTCAATTTCATAACCAAAGGGAGGAATGTCGGCACGCTCGGACGAATCCAGATCCACGGCCAGTAGGTTCTCCCCATCAAAATCCAGGTGAGAGGTCAGCTCGAAAGAAAACGGGGTGTAGCCACCCTTGTATTCGCCCAGACGGGCTCCGTTAATCCAAATCGTCGAAGCCGTCATGGCTCCTTCAAAATCCACAAACACGCGCCGGCCCCGTGCCGCGGAGGGTAGCTTGAAGCGCCGACGGTAGAGAGAAACAAATTCATATTTCTTTTCATCAAAGCCGTGCCAGGGCAGGCGCACATTGCTGTGGGGAATGACGACGGTCTCAAACTTCGAGTCATCAAAATCCTTTTCGTGTCCCCCGTCAACCGGTTGCGGACTATAGCGCCAATTCCGGTTCATAGGTAATACCCATCTTCCTGATGGCTGTGGTTCGCCCGCCGGCTCAGCCAAGGCCTGGGCACTGAGCGTCGCTCCGGCAATCAGCGTACCCGCGGTCTTGATAAAATCGCGACGATCGATAGGAGTGCTCATTCTGGGTGTTCTCATCCTTTCCGACACAGCACCCTCAGGCGTGCCTGTCGTTAAACCAGTTTGTACGGCTGAAATCTCAGGTCATCCAACTCAGCAGCTGGGCGAGATCGGTTTCGCTAGTCGACTCGGTCCCTCGCGGCATAGTCGGACTAATGGCTAAAGCGGCATTGTGGTCTTCAAACCAGACCAGAAACATCGATTTCTCGGCCCCCGACAGTCGTTGCTGATTTAACCAGTTGTAATATGCTCCCATGTCGGCATCGACCAGCGATCCGACAAAATCCAACTCCGGAGGGCCGGCGGTTGGGGACAGCAACTCACTCATGGGCTTCTGGCGCTGGCGGGGCGCGAAACGCACCAGCAGGCTCAGGGGCTGAGCGCGGCGGAGTACCTCACGCGCAGCCCACTGGGCGAAACTGGTGCTGAAAATCTGCGTTCCCGAGCCCTCCGTAAGCAGCCGGACCTGAAAGCGGTCGAGCACGGCATCGGATGATTTCATTCCCAACTGAGCAGGCCGCAATTGCGCGAGCAGGGTGCGCAGCATTTCTGGCCCCATTCCCGCTCGGGAGATTTCTGACCGCATCCTCTCCAGCAAGGCAGCTCGCGCCGGCTCAAGTGCCGCATAAGAAACACAGGTGAGAGCCGCATCATGCTCAAGAGCCTCTCCACCCTCGACGTACCAGTGCGCATAGGGTAGGGGTTGGGCCTTGGCGCGGGCGGTGATGGCCGACAGCAATGTCGTGAGACCGTTTTCCGCGCGAACCCGGCTGAAGTATGCCCCTTGAGGACGCAGCTTTCGAAACAATGGCTCGTTATAGGAGGCCACGCCCCCGCCGATCACGCTGATTCCCAGACGTGGCAAGGAAGGCGGCTCAACTGCCACCACCGCGCGCAGTCGATCTGCGTACTCGGTCGCCGCCCTACGAAAGTCGTCTAACTGGTGAGTCGACCATAGATGCGCAGAGAGCTCTTCCACAAACTGCGACGGCGAGTTCACCCAATCGAGATGCTCCAGCTTGGTCGAAAGCTTGATGGCGGAAAAAGCTTGAAACCAATCGTGGGTTTCAACGTCAGTTAGTGATAACAGGTTGCCTAACTCTTGTTCGAGGGCGCGGCGTTCGGCGGGAAACTTGAAATCATAGTCAATCACCTCGCGCAGCAAGCTGGGCAAGAAACTCAAGGGCAGGGCCCGAAGGGCAGCCAAATGTTTTTCCGCCAATTTCCTTGCTTCCGGCGGATAGTCGGCAAACAACTCGGGTTTGAGCTCGCGGGGAAGCATTACAAGACTTCTGAAATCGGCTTGCCTTGAGCGAGCGATGGCGAAAAACCGAGTATCGCTCCTAGCGTCGGCACAAGATCAGTCGAATCGACAGCACGATCGAACACTACACCTTCGCGAATGCCTGGCCCCATTGCCATGAGCCAGGTGGTGCGAGAGAGAGCATCACCGGTGCGATGATGCTGAAAACCGTTTCCTCCGGAATCACTGTCCGCGTCGCGGCCAAAGTCGGGGAGAATCAGCAACGTCGTCCGGCCCGCGTACTCTGGCTCCTGCTCAATGGCCTTCCACAGCTCCGCGCAAAGGCGGTCAGTGCGGCGAATACCTTCGATATAGAGGGAGTAAGCTCCGGCGTGGGCAATATCGATGTCATGCATCGTGACCCACAGGAGACTGGGAGCCACCTGCCGCATGAGCTGGCGAACGATGGAAAGCGAAAGTTCATCGGGGCTTGAGAGGCTTCGCGCGTGCACCTTAAAGTTGTCCACCGAAAGCTTCAGAATGGTCTCGAGCTGCTCTAGTTCAAACTCGTTTCCTCCTAGTTCGGGCGTGTAGTACGGGGTTTCATAGTTGTCACGGAGTAAGTGCGCGTAGTCGGCACTGGGGCCAGATATTGCTGCCTTCAGGAGATATTTCGGTAAGATGACCCTGGCTCCCAGACCAAGTCCGTAAGAATGGTGATTACTTTCGCCAATTCGATTAAAGCCATTGCTAGGAGCCACAACCCAGGCATCCGAGGATGGCCGTCTCAAAGCTTTGCGATAGTACTCAAAGGCTGTGGGGTGTTCCGGGGGAAGCGAGGCAAAATTGTTGATGGTCTCATATACTCCTGTAGCCAAGCTTGCGGTTGCCACATAGTGCCCGAGGATCCCGCGGTTCACAACTTGGGTGAAGAAGGTCGCGCGTGGGATAAGCTCGCGCATCATGTTGGGAACGTTTTCCTGGCCCTCGGGAGCGAAGGTCTCTTGATCGCGGGCACCCCCTCCAAAAGTGACAACGATCACCTTTTTCGTTTTCGCCAGATTCGCTGCCCGAACGAGCGGCGAGCGAAGTACCGAGCCACCCAGGGTGACGCCTGCGGCCGTACGCAAGAAATCACGTCGGCTCGAGGCCAGCCGGCGGCTGAGCTCGCCCTCGCTAGGCTCTGTCATGGTTTTAAACCCTGGCTTTCTTTTTCCGAATACACAAACTGGCGAATCTCCGCTCGCTGTTTGTCGAGTTCCGCCAAATGCTCGGCTCGCAAACGTTGATAAATCTCGAGCTCGCGTTGCGCTAGATCCTTGTGCCCAGTGTGCACGTACGCCTGACCAAGGCGGTAGTGCGCATCAGGCAGGTCAGAACTTAGTTGGAGAGTCCGCTCATATTCCGGAACAGCATCTATATACCGAGCTTGATCGGAATAGAGATTCCCTAGTTCGAAGTGCGCTTCGGCAAGATTGGAATCACGCGCGATCGATTGCTTCAGCAATGATTCGATCTGCTCAACATCGAACTTCGCATCTTGTGCCCGCCGTCCTTTCCACAAGCTCATGGCGTAGTAATAGAAGGCGCGGCCGTTTTCCGGCTGAAGCTGGGCAAAACGTCGAAAATGCTCGATCACTTCATCCGCCTGGCGGGGGGAGCTACTGTATGCCTTAGCAAGAAAGTAATAGGCGCGGCCATCCTTGGGGCCTAGGTCCGCCGCCTTGAGCAGCGCCTTTACCGCCTGGTCATAGTTGCCGCGCGAGTACAATGCCATGCCTAGTCCGATGGCCAATCGCGCCGAATGGGGGTACTGCTCTGCGGCTCGCTCGAAAACCTCGATGGCGGGATCCAGCGTGCGATGCAGTAACAGTTCGCATCCCCAGTCGAACAAGTTGCTTTCGCTGGGCTCCATGTGGGCCGCGAGCTCATATTCATGTTCGGCGGACAGAAATTTGCCGTCGCGTTCTTCTACCTGAGCGAATAAGTCATGCAATTCGGCGGTGTCGTTCCGTCCCAGAAGATCGAGGATCAGCTGCCGGGCATCGGCCAGGCGTTCAGTTTCAATGTAGGCGAGCGCCAAATCGTAGCCATTGTCGTAAGCCTCAGGCTTCACGCGCTGGGCATTTTCAAGCGGGGGCACGGCCTCGGGAATCCGCCCGGTGGTCACGTAGAATTCACCCAGATTGTGGCTGGCGTCATAACCTTGGGGCTCCAGTTGGAGCGCTTTCTTGAATTCGATCTCCGCCCGGGCAAACTCCTGCAAGCGAACAAGATTAGTGGCCAGATTTGTCCTCGCCGCCGCGGACTTTGGATTCAGATCAACTGCCTTTTTGAGGTGCTCAGTTGCCTTCTTGTCTTTGGATTGGGCCGTGTAAACCAAACCCAAAAGCTCTTGGACCTCAAAGCTTTCGGGTACCTGCTGAACCAGGTTCTCTAGCTTAAGGACTGCCTCAGAATAATGGCCTGCATCATACGCGGCCACGGCAGCTTGAAACTCGCCCTCGAGACCTTGTTTCTGGTCAATCGCGGACGCCAAAACGGTCAGTAGTCCGAAACAGAAAAAACTGGACGCCCAGAGCAGCCGAGATTTCGCGATCACAGCCACCGTATCTTAGCACCGCTCGGCATGCAAGATCAGGCGACACCTAGCGCGCGGCCCGAACGCCGCGCTCTAGGAAACCATTAGAAATACACCTTCAACGCAAACTGAATTTCTCTCGAATCGAAAGGATTGTCTCGCGTGGATCCGATTTCACCAAAGGTGGTGTTGGTAAAGTTAGTGGATCCTGAAACCGCCGTGACACCATTGCCCCCAAATCCTGGGTAATTGAACGCCGGATGATTGAGGATGTTGAAGAATTCCGATCGAAACTCCAAGCGAGCACGTTCCCGAATGGGGAAGTTCTTGAACAAGGACAAGTCGAGTCGTTTGAAGGGAGGCCCGGCAACTTGTGAAGGCTCACGGCCACCAAGCACGCCAACCCCAGTACTCGGAATACAGCCAGGCGGCGACGAGGTTGTCCCTAACAGACAGGGTTGTGCGAACGCCGCTGCGTTAAGCATGGCCAAATTTCCATCCGGATGGAGATGAAGCGAGGTTCTTGGGTTTCGGCCGGGAAGAACAAACGTATCGCAGTTGGTTCCCGAGGTCGTGGCTGAAGGACAACCCATTTGGAAGGGTTGG
>JAFAPG010000856.1 GCA_019247235.1 Acidobacteriota bacterium | reverse complement strand
GGGGGTGGTCACATAAAGACGGGCATTCTCTGCATCTGCCGCTATGCCTTTTGCGATTTCAACTGTTTTCCCCGCATCCAGCTTCCAGGTCGGAATTCTCTTCACAAACCGGAATTCATGGTCCATGTCGAAAACCAGTACCCCGATGCCACCGTAGCGTAGGTTGTAATTATTTTCTGGGTAGTGGTTCTGGATCCCAGGAACGGCCGCATATAAATAATGACGTCGTTCCGCTCCCAAGTGGACGCTCATCAACAATGTAACCAACAAGATCAAGGGCGAGCGACAATCGAAAGAGGTACGAGCATGCATGAAGCGACTCCTCAGAGAAGCCGCGCTTTGCGAGCGGCTCCAACTCCGGAAGTATATCTGCTCCCCTCCATCTAATGACAAGCCCAAGAGCTGGCTCTAAAGCACGCGAACTGGTTCGCCCAATCTGTCGAAGGGGTCGAGTTCGTTCAGAACCGGAAGATCCGGGCGCATCCTCGCGCCTTATTGGTCATAGGACTAAAGTAATTTTTCGCAACTTCACTCCGGATTAAGAATGATGGTATGAAAAACCCTACGATTTTTCGCTGCGTCTTAGCCGGTCTGGCTCTTTCGTTACCGGCGTTAGGTCAATCGGCAAAATGCCTCGATGCAAGCGCGGAATCGCATCATCAAGTCCTCTACGAGTCGCAGGGCGCGCGAGTGCTGCTACTTGATCTACCAAGGATCGCCAGCACACAGCCATATTGCTACGCTCGTCCGTATCTTTTTGTTGTAACCGGAGCCGGTAAGAGTTCGAGCACCCCGGAAGGTTCGGCCACATACAGTCATGATTGGAATGGTCCAGAAGCGAGGTTTATCTACACCCCCTTGAAACATGTCCTGCGAAACGAATCCATGGTGCCCTTCCGCGCTGTTATTGTCGAAACCTTTCACCAAGTCGATTACGACCCAATGCAAGGCAATTATGATGTTGATCTATTCCCTTCGGACTTTGGTTCGGTCAAACCCACATGGACGGTCTCGTTCACCCGCGGCACCATAGGAGCTTCGAAGACGCAGCTTGCGCCCGGCGATTCCACCTCCGTGGTTGGCACCAACTCCTATCATCTCCTGATTGCGCTGACCGAGGTGAGTCTTGCGAAGGAATCTCCGGGAGGAGTCGTCGAACAGCTGCAACTAGGAACGCAGGAAGTACGTATGCTGCCTCCAGGACCTGCATTTCAGCTAAGCAATGAAGCGTCGCAGCCGGCAAGATTTGTAATGATCGAGTTCTGATTCTCATCAGTATCGAGCTTACGGGCAGCACGAGCGAGCTCACAGTACCCTGTGCGGCTCTTCCGGATCGGACCGCAGCATTATCTTCACCATGGCGGTAGCCTTCGCCATTTTGTACGAACTGGCCGCCGACTGCTAAATTACCGAAACGGTTAACCATTGTTGGAGGTGGCGGGGAAAGGTAAAAAGAAAGCCAAAGCGTTTTGGACTCCTAGAACCCAAGCGGTTCCGTTGACCGAGAAATTTCATTCGACAACCACCCTGTGCACCGCTAGGGGAATGCGCTCAGATGCTAGAGCGGGCAAATGATTGGCCAGAACGAAAGGTCGAGTCTTCGGAGGGTGCCAGACAATTTTACGAGACCGCCGCAAGGTCAGCGTGGGAAGAGGATGCCACTGCGATGAGTTCCTTGCCTGCATCTGCGGCGATGCGGTGATATGGGGATCTACTCTCGAGCCGACTGGCAACACTCTTCGGGATTCGTCGAACCCTATGAGCAATGAACGCAAACAATTCCCGATGCAATCCAAGATATAACAACCTATGGATGCATGAATGGGTTACGAATCCGAACTTTCCTGAGACTTTGGCCATCGTTCAGATCCTCGGTCCATAGTAGATGGCACCCTAATTCGGCAGCGGCCTGAACAACCATAGCATCCCAGAAAGTGATCTGCGATTCTCTGTGAAGGGCGACAGCCGCGAGTACATCCGGCACAGTGGGTACGAATGTTTTCCAACCCCCGAATTCACGAAGCCGCTCCGCGGCTTCCTCGATCGAGAGCGGCTGAGGCACTTTGCGCGTGATCGCAACAAAGAATTCCTGAAGAACTTGGACGCTCACACATCCTGTGCCGGTTTCCCACAGTCGTTCCAATAATTGTGCCGCCCCCGTGCGCTTTACCCCGGCAGATGCGTCCAAGGCATACACCAAGACGTTTGTATCGACGAACTCAAGCTGCATTTCAGCGTTCATGCAGTTCGTCGCGCGACCAGCCGCGTCGCCCGCCCGTACCTAGCGACGGCGCAGCCCGCAAAGCCGCCAGAGCCCTCCTGCGAGCAGCCGAGAAACGGCGGTCCTCGTCGACAAGTCGTGCCAGCGCTTCGATCATCAGCGCCGAAATTGAAGTGTCGCGACCGGCCGCAAAGACCTTGATACGCTTCAAGAGATCGCAAGGTAAGCTCAGTGTAATGTTTCGATTACCGTTCACATATATCAGTGTATCACACAAATATGTGATTCCAGCGTTCGCTTGCTCTGGGGAGGCGCATTTGTTTACCCCCGCAGCATCGTGCCACCATCCTCTTGGTATCCGCAAGGACGGCACGTGCAATTCAGGCGTAAAACACTGCTACATTGGATTCGATGCGGCGAAGTAATGGGCCACAAGGGGAAATAACATTGCTTTAAACGAGCCCCGTCGCGAGGCGCACCGAGACCCGAAATCACTATTCGGCCCTGGAACCACGCTCTGAAGCGCTGGTCACCAGTTGAACCGTCGTGCGGCGGATTTGCACGGAGTGCAGGAACTTGTTCACGGTTGCATTTGTCTGAGGAATCCAGCCAAATCGACGGGCGACGATGAGTTTAGCCTCGTATTGACTGGGTGCTAGCACACGAAACACCTTTGGACGTGTTCTCGCCCGTTTCAAGAAAAAGTACTCATAGTTCATGGGAATTGTGCCGAAGCCGGCCGAACCGCACGAGGCATATTACGAAAGTTCGAATAGGCAGGCCACTCCCGCGTGTACATGTACTTTAGTAACCTGAGGGTCGAGGCCCAGCCGGCCACCCCCGTGAAATCCGAGCTGTCAGATGACTCATTCCGGAAATTGTCCGCCACGAGGCTGAGGATCCATGGAAACCAAAACCCAAAGATCATTCGGTCACCAAGATCGAAACGTCCATGGGGCCAGTCTGCCCTTGCCGTGTGGTGTTGTCCAAGCGCCAAAAATGCTTCACATCCTCGCGGCTGCACCGGAGACTTTCCTGCGGCATCTCGATCATTGGACCACTCGATTCGGCGCCGGCTTTGCGAGTTGGTGCCGCTGGAGCAAGCGCCTCGAAATCCTTGGGGGAACTTCCACAGAACCCGAGACGGTTGCTCAGGGGACCAGCCGTGTCTGGCGCCGTCCCCAGGGCGGCCCTAGGATAAGGGTCCGATTCAAGTTTCGAGGCACCGAGAGGATCGCAGTGCAAAAATGCGGACCCGGATTGTTCCAGGTCCACATGCAAATCGATCCATTCCCGGAAGGCAATCGTAAGTGACTTA
>JAFAPG010000502.1 GCA_019247235.1 Acidobacteriota bacterium | reverse complement strand
CAATCCCAGTTGTAGCGGCGCTCAAGCGCCAGCCCAGTGGGTTTCACCCAACTCGCCGGTTGCCGATCAACTTTCCGGTTTGGCGGCTCCGGCACAACCCACGAACGTTCCCCCCGGACCAACTTTGGTCAACTCTCCGTTGTCGGTGGTCAGCACTCCTGCGTGTCCAGATGAAATTGGGGAGGGTTGTGAAGAGTTTTCCCCGGGGTACTATCCCAACGGAATTTGTGTGGGCGCGGGGTGTAACTACACCAACCAACCACCGAAGCAAGCCGCCGTTGACATAGCGATTTTTGATCCTGGCCTTTATTACATCAAGGGAGGGATCCACACCGCGCAAGCGAGCGGTGGTTCCTTTCCCTGTCTCAGGCCTGGACCTCCGACAGGAGGGGATGGCAGCGGCGGAACAGTGTTTTATCTTGCCGACGCGGGTTCGGTTGCCATCAATGCCAATTGCAATGAAGACAGGGTGGACACGTTCCCTCGCGCTCAACTCAGCTGTCCTGGAGTAGCGGCTCCTTCTTATTTCCCCGGTACTACTGAGGGAGTCGTTTTGCTTGGGCCTTGTCAAGCACCGACCGTGCAGTCGCTTTGCGATCCTAACTGCAACCTGGTCTTCTACAATAACCAAAGGGGAATCTTGTTCTTCCAAAATAGGGCAAGCGACGCTGCCACCCTGCAGGTTCAGGATGACGAGGATTGGGTGCTGGGAGGAGCCATCTATTTTCATCAATGCGTGACCTCTGGGGTCGATACAGGAATAGGATGTTCCACTTCTGCGTACAATGATTCGGTAACTTTGCTGTCCGGGGGAGGGCAAGGTACGGTGTTTGGCACTATCATTGCCGACCAAATTTCTCTTACCGGTCCTTTAACCGTAGACCTGAATTCTACTGTCACTTACCCAACATTGAAGGCAACGCTGCTGCAATGATCTCCTTCTTGAAGTTGAATCCGGCCCAGTCGCTTTACCGGCAGCCCCGGATCCAATCGGATCTTTTCCGCGAGATGCGGTGACGTATGCCTTTTATTTTTCTCGGTTCCCTTAATGATGACCGCGATGCGGTCATCGAACGTAATCGCAAGGGTTCTGAACCGTACCCGGTAAAGTCCGACGCGCAGGCGCATGTCTCGCAACATCTTCGAACAGGCCCGGCCCAAGATGAGTTGAAGTCCATTGATAAGTCCCGGGCCGAAGTTTCATCCCTACTGCCCCAGCTCGAACAATTGCGCAGAAAACTTGCGGAGACCCCTTCCTCGCCACCCGTGGTGCGCTCCGCGAACGATGGGATACCCACTTTTGGGACTTTTAAATTTGGGTATCTACCCGGGCGTGGACTCCTGTATTCGGCGATTAGTCACGAAGTCGTCCTGTTCCTGCTATTCCTGCTGGTTACCTATGGGCTGCCTGCGGCCAGATCGCAGAAGCTGATCGTGCGAATGAATAGTCAGGATCATCTCATCTATCTTCCGGAAGTGGGTGGTGGTTCGGAAGGGCAGAAGAGCCCTGGAGGTGGAAAGAGCGCTCCGCAGGAGCCCTCGGCTGCCCCTGCGCGTGCCAGCAAAGGCTTTGCCTACCCGGGCGCGCAGACCATTCTCTCTGATCCTCCGAACCCCACCAATGCGTTTCAAACGATTCAGCGCCCGTTGCTGGTCCACCCGGAGATGATTCGGAAGCTCGTACCGCTGCCTAATATCGTCCAGATGGCCGAAACCCGACTTCCCAGTGATCTGGTTGCTCCCGAGCCGCTGTTGCCGCAACATCAAGAGATAGCGAAGCCCCTTCGCGTGAAACAGGATGCCACCACGCATCGCTCGGCCAAGTGGAAGATTCCGGTGACCGATGCCCCCAAACTTGAAGCCAAGGCAGACATGCCCAAGCTTCCCTCCGCCGAAGAACCCTTACCCCAAGCGCCCAAGGTGGAACCTCAGACGAAACAGGAAGAAGAAAAACGGCAAGTAGAGCAACCCTCACCGAAGCCGATCAAGGTGACCGCCGAAAAACGTGCAGAAAAGGCCGAAAAGCAAGTGTCGCCGCCTTCTGCCGCCCAGGTTGCGCGAATGGAGATGCATGGCAAGGACAAGGAACCACTGCTGGCGTTAAGTCCCATGCCGCTTCCTCAGGCAGCCAATGCCAAGGTTCCGGCCGGAGAAGCGCGCGGTCGTTTCGCCATCGCTCCAGGGGGCACCCTCAATCCCAATTCAATTACTCCGGGAAAGGCAAGCGTTACCCCGTCGCTTCCGGCGGGGACGGGACAGGAACGTCTCCAAGCCGCCAATGCGGCGGCTGACTCGAATTCTGGAACAGGGGCTGGCCATAACCCATCGGCCGGTGGAGGTTCGGGAACAACAAAAGGTGGGAGCGGGGAGGGATCGACCGGGACGGGAACAGGTAGCGGCGGTACCGCTGGACCGGGTGCGGGTGGCCAGGGGAGCGGGCGCGGCCGAGGCAGCAAAGGAAACGGCGCCGCCAGCAAAGGTGGCGCTGGCAACGGAACTGGATCGGGCGCTGGCAGTGGTTCGGGCACGGGCGCGTTTCCAGGGATCACCATTCAGGGGGGAGAGGAGGGTAATAACTCGAATACCGAGAAGTCGCCCGCGTTTACCGTCGAGCCGCAAACGACCTACGGCATGACGATTGTGTCAACCGCGAGTAGTGGGGGAGGCCTCGAAGACTTTGGCGTATTTGAGAACGAACGCATCTTCACCGTGTACGTTCCCATGAAGCGGGGTCCCGATGAAGAGGATCCGACCTGGACTCTGCAATATGCAGTGCTAAAAGATAACCCTGCAACTACCGCGGATGGTCAAGTGTCAGCTCCTACTCCCGTAGCTCGCGAGTGGCCACAGGTGCCCGCGGATCTTGAGAAGAAATACGCCCAGAGCCAGGTGGTTCTTTATGCGATCGTTGACAAAGAAGGTAAGGTGAGCCGGGTTACGGTGAAGCAGACGCCCGATCCTCGGGTGAGTACCCCGATTGCCGAGGCATTTCAGAAGTGGCTATTTCGCCCGGCACTGCTTAACGGCCAGCCGGTTTCGGTCAAGATTCTTCTGGGGATTCCTCTTTAGCCTCCACATCGGAATGGGCTGCGTTATGACTGCCTCCTAGGTCATCCCCGGCTTAGGGGACTAAGGCCCCCCGCATCAGCCAAACCGGAAAAGTCTTGGTGAAGACGACTCGAAGCTTTGGCCAGTGATAGGGGCTTCCCAGAATGCGTAGGCCTTTCCTGTCCCTTGGCATCGCCCGGCCCGGGCGGGTGGATGTCGTAGCAATACCAGCAGTTGCCAATTCGACAACCCGCTAGTTTCAGGCGCCGGCCCAATCACACGCTACCGGCAAAACAGGGGGTAAGCGGGGTAGGTAAGCGGGGCAGCACAGCCTTCGACCTGAAATCTGCATCTATGGTTCGGGTTGGTAGAACCGGTTGACGAGAGCGGCAGACCGCGCTCTGAAGTCCTCGAGGAGTATCGCTAAGCCCGGGAACTTACCTTGAGAACTAGGAGCTGCGAGGCGTCCGACAACATCGATCAGGAATTTTTGGTACTCTGTGAGCTGTCTTAAGCGGCAAACCGCCCATTAATAGCAACAGGGAACCAAGGTGGCAGGGGAATTTCGAGTGTAGCAGTTAAGTCCTGTGCTCAAGGAATTTCTGCCAGGCGAATCATAGACGATTCGGGCAGGTTTTGGCGGGTATGGTGGCAACAGCAAACCGCGGTGCGCGTGCCTGGGACGACGAGCTCTTTACTAAAGTATTGAGCTCTGCCTATTCTCTCCAGCAACAGCATGACCGAGTTCAATCTAAGCTACCCGCTGTCCGCCTCAGTGAAATTCTGGCCGAAGTCATCAACACACAGAGCCTCATTCGCAATCGCAAGCTCGATTGTGAAACCGCCATGCATTTAGTTGCGAGTCGGACGGAGAAACTCAGCGGCGCGGCGGGTGCGGCAATTGCGGTACTCGACGGGGAGACGTTGGACTATAAAGTGGGAACGGGAATAGCCGCAAGTTTGTGTGGTTTCAGGAGCCGCGCACAAGAGATCATTTCTTTCGAGCGTCTCAAGTCCGATCAGCTGGCAGAAACCGATACCTGGCAGGAAAAGGTTTTAGGCGGCCGACTAGTTGCGAATGTCCTCAGCGCGCCGATCTACCGTCAGGGGGAGCTCGCAGGCTGCATTCAATTGTTCTCTCGCCATGGCCACTTTGATTTTGACGGGCGATATGTGTGCGAGCTCATGTCGGGCATTGTCAGCCAGGTGATCGAAAAGATGCCACACTCGGAGCTAGCGCAAAGCCAGGAGCAGTCGGGGATTCTCAGATTCGATCCAGTAGCGGCGCGCGAGAGCCAAAGCTTGGGCGATTTCGAGAAGCCCGTCGCCGGTGGCAAACTTGAGTGGCCGGCGAGCGACAGCACGCGGCAGCTTGAGGCCAAGTTAAAAAAGGCAGCCAAATCGGTGAACCCGGAGCAGACGGGGATAGAGTCCGGTTCATCTTCTCTACTACCGGATCCAGTCTCTGACATTTGGAGCAATGAGGCGGAAGTGGATGCTGAAACATCGATCGTTCGGAGCAAACCGGGAGGAAAGGATAGGACCCACCCGCTCATTGTTCGTACCCCACCCCCCCACGGCCCTTCGGTTGGTTCTCTGGCTCTGGTTCCTAATGAGAATCGAGTGCCTCATTTAATGCCTAAGCTGACGACGGAAAATGACAGACTCCGGTCGGAAATCCGGGATGAACGATCTAGAGGAGAACATCTAGCGGTTGCTCCTGGTGCGCTTCAGCCTAAGGACCAAGCTGTACGCTCGGGTTCCGAGCACGGGGAAGGCGGAGGCGCTCGCGGGGCGGTCTGGAATCGGTCAAGGCGCCTCATTTACCCCATCTTTGTTCTGCTCTTTGCGATTGGTGTTCGCATCCGAGCCGGAGCGCATAACTGGCCGGTTGAAATCGTCGTATACGTCTTGCTTGTCCTTACCACCTTAGAGCTCCAGAGCCGCTGGTCGAAGCGGTAACCCGGATCGCCCAAATATCGCCTTCCCCCATACCTCCAGCCATTCCTCCACCGCCTGTCTTTTTACTCCGGCCAGTGGCAATTTGTGGTACTCTCTGTGCGTTCCAGGATTGCCTTCTCGTGGCTATCCCATCCCCGCTGGATTGTGCCCGTGCCATCGCTCGGGAGAGATTCGAAAGGTTCGAGTAAGTAGCAAGCCGGTGGCTTCGCTTCTGGACCAAGAGAGGCAGCGTGCCGTCGTCTCACATATGAAAACCGCTCACAACTTCAGCCCCATTCCCTGTGATCACCATCTTTTCACCGCCGTTCTGAGTTCCGCGTATTCTCTCCAACAACGGCACGACCGCATTCGCTCCCAAGTACGGGCCGCAAGATTCAATGAAATCATTGGAGAGGTAGTCTCGACTCATTCGCTAATTCGGAAACGCAATTTGGATTTAGATACCACGTTGCAGCTGGTGGTAAACCGTACCCAGAAGCTTGCGGACGCAGCAGGAGCTGCGGTTGCCTTGCTGGAGGGTGAGGATTTGGAATACCGGGTTGGTACCGGATTAGGGGCAACGCTGCTTGGCTTGAAGGTCACCGCCAGTGCGAGCGTATCGTTTGCGCGCCTGAGGTCGGAGGCTTGTGTCGAAACCGATACTTGGCAAGATAGCGCGCTCGCCAGGCGGTTGGTTGCGAAAGTACTAACCGCGCCTATCTATTCTCGGGGCAAACTAGCAGGCTGCATTCAACTATTTTGCCGCCACGGTCGTTTTGACTGCGACGGCGTGCACGCATGCGAGTTAATGGCCTCGATCGTGAGTCAGATTGCATCGAGCGATTTGTGGCGTCCCGTGGAACCAATCCAGAGGACAGCGCTCGCGGACGAATGCGAACCCCTGGAGGCACTGCGCACTGAACTCGGGTTGCTGGTCGGAGCGGAAGATGCTGGCTACGACGTTAGACAGGACGACCGGTGTCGGGGCGGTCGATCGTTTGAACGCGATTTGAAAAAGCCCGCAGCGTCAACTTGGGCACGGCAGCAAATGCCAGGCACTCACTTTCTCCAAAAATCCGATAACGCTGGTCGGGACTTCCCACTCGTTTCCTATACTGGCTCACGAGTTCCCAATCCATTAAGTACGCCTGATGATTTCCTGAGCGCTACCCCCGCTGTCGACACGCCTTCGAAGGCAATTCCACGTGACTTCAAGCTTAACCATTTGTCTCAGCATCAAGCGATTCCCAGCCCTAACGAAGATCCAGTCAAACGTGAAGTTCGTCGCGGCAAGGCTTGGCATTCGCTGAGCCTCATCGCCTACCCTGCTTTCGTTCTTATCTTTGCCATTGTGGTTCGGGTGAATGCGGGAGTGCACAGTTGGTCGCTTGAGGTTATTCTCTATGTGCTGGTTGTGGTCACAACTCTCGAATTGCGCCATCGAGTGCTGAAGCAATAAAAAAACACTGGGCCGCTCCTCGAGCGAACAGAGCTGCGAATCCTCGTCAGCACTAGAAACCCCTTCAAAGTAAATGTAAAAGTAGAAAAATTCACACATTTGGAAGCTTCCCCCGAGGTGTGACGTCGTGGTGCCGCTGGTTGTCGCTCAAGAACGACGGAAGGCGACTCGCTACCGCTTGCAACTTCCGGTGCTTTTTAGCTGGCACGAGGGTGACGAGATACGTACCCGGGGCGGCTTTACACGCGACGTGAGTGTGCAAGGAATATTTGTGACCTCATCGGCCGCACCTCCATTGAGAACAGCTGTCAATGTAGAACTTCTGCTTCCTCCAAGCCTCGGGCAGGTGCCAGAAAACATCATTAAAGCTCAAGGATTTGTGGTACGAGTGTGCGGTCGAACGGAGATTCCTGGATTTGTGGTTGCCGCCGACTTAGGGGCCGATTTCGCCGGCGCGGCAAATGACCGCCCCCACTAATGTTCTGCGCGGGCTAGCGAGGCCTGCGAAAAGGCCACCCGATCACCTCAAATCGTGCTTGAATGCTGGCCGCGCGTTAGCGCCTGAACCAGGCTGAGAGCTCAGCGCAAACGAAACCTTTGAAGGTTTCTGCAAGTCCATCGGTCTGGCGGGAACAGGAGCCAAGCGAGGAAATAGGGGCACAGCAAGCAGCGGATGTACTTCTGAGTTCCTGATATGGCCTTCTGTAATATTGTGCGCATTCAGAGTGGTCGACAAGAATCGACCCATGAAGACTCCCCTACTGGTTGTCCTCCCCCTTTTGATACCAGCTTTCTTCAGTTGGTGCGCGCCTCCGGCGTTGGCACGATCACACGAGCATAGGTATT
>JAFAPG010000318.1 GCA_019247235.1 Acidobacteriota bacterium | reverse complement strand
CCCGGCACTCGCAACTTTGGCGAACGATCAAAGCTATATTCGACAAGATCGCTTTGACTCTTGGCCTTTGAATTCTCATAGAATCGGCCGCTCAGCCCACTCTCGTATGGGTCGACAATCGCGCTCCAGGTACCATCGAGACTAATCGTCGTACGCCCGCTGGGATTGCCAATCAACGGTTCGCTCTGCCCTGATGACAGTACCGCGGTGCTCACGAGCATCAGCACCGCCACGCTTACTCTTGCCACGACGCCTCCACTCGGAGCAGTATATGGCTGTTTTCGAAGCGATCCTCGAAAACTCCCCGTATTTTTGCTTCTTGGCGAAACCGCATCAATCGCCCTTGCTTCCTGGCAGCGAGAGACTCTGGCTTAACCTCGTCGCATCCGAACCCACTTCGATGACCGCTGAATAAATCTAGCTTTAGCTGACCGACTCCAATCGCGCCGTGAAATGGCGAAGAAACGGTGCCTCGTAGCTGAGCCTGAGTCCGCGAATTTGCTCGCGTTTTGCCCACACCTGGAGAATGACTTCCACCACATAATCAATGTGACTTTGCGTGTATACACGGCGAGGCACGGCCAGCCGTACCAAATCCATTTGTGCCGCTGGCCCGAACATTAACGTGCCAATCTCGACCGAACGGATTCCGCCCTCGAGATAGAGCGCCCCCGCCAGGGCCACTCCGGGAAACTCCGACGATGGGATGTGCGGCAGAAACCCGCGGGCATCGAGGTAAATGGCATGGCCGCCAGGGGGCTCGACGATTGGCACTCCCTGGTCGGCGATGTGATTGCCAAGATAGGCGGTCGAAGCGATGCGGTAGTGAAGGTAATCCTCCTCGAGTGCTTCCTCGATGCCGACGGCAATGGCCTCAAGATCACGCCCCGCCAATCCTCCATAGGTCGGATACCCTTCGCTGAGGATTAGTAGGTCTTTTTCCCGTTGCGCCAAATGATCGTCATTGGTGCAGAGAAAACCTCCGATATTGGCCATGCCATCCTTTTTGGCCGACATCGTGCACCCATCGGCATAGCTAAACATCTCCTGCGCGATCTCTTTGGGAGTTTTCGACTGAAATCCAGGTTCTCGCAGCTTAATAAAGTAGGCGTTCTCGGCAAAACGACAGGCGTCAAAATAGAGAGGTATTTTGTGTTGGCGGCTCACCTGGCTAACTTGGCGAATATTTTCCATGGACACCGGCTGCCCACCTCCAGAATTGTTGGTCACCGTCAGCATCACCAGCGGCACATGCTCAGCGCCGACTCGGTCGATGAGCCTCTCGAGAGCGCAAACGTCCATATTGCCTTTGAAGGGGTGCTTGAGGCGCGGCTCCCGGCCTTCGGCGATGGGCAAGTCGATGGCCTCGGCGCCGACAAACTCAATGTTGGCGCGCGTGGTATCAAAATGCGTGTTGTTCGGCACGCGATCACCTTTCTTCGCGATCAGAGAAAACAAAATGCGTTCAGCGGCACGGCCTTGATGGGTGGGAATGACCTGCCGATAACCAAAGATGGCTTCGACCGAGGCGCGAAACCGATCGAAGCTCTTGCTTCCCGCATAGCTCTCATCTCCATTCATCATGGCAGACCATTGTCGGGTGGACATGGCGCCCGTACCGGAATCGGTCAGCAGATCGATCAGAACATCTTCGGCTGACAAGAGGAACAAGTTGTAGTGAGCGGCGCGCAATAGATCCTCCCGCTCCTCGCGCGTAGTCCAGCGAATGGGCTCGATACTCTTAATGCGAAAGGGCTCGATGATGGTGCGGGACATAGAACTTTCGACTCACATAAGCTCGTGGTTCAACGATCCGAACCCAGCTCACATCGATTTCCGCGAGCCCGCGGCGGCCCGAACTTCATGGCACCTCGACCGAATCCTCCGCTTCGCGATAGGTAACTGCCGCCGTGCGCTCGAGCTTATCCCAGGCGAAGGGCTCGCCTTCGAGGGCGCGTTTAACCGTCTTGAGCAGGACTAGAGAAAACAGCTGACGGTAGGCGAAGCGCTGTAGCCATACCTGAGTTAACAGCCAAGTATCCTCGCGAGTGTCGGGCGTACTGCGCTCGAGGGCAAAGGCGATTGCTGAAGTAATGAAGTCGATTACAAGGAATGTGGCAAAGAAGATAACCAGGCGCTGAAAATATGCCGGGTCGGTGGATTCCGGATGAAAGTACTTTTGCACGAAGTACCAGAGCCCCTCGAGGCTGAACATGATGTCAATGAAGGGCGATACGAGCGGCAGGAGAATCTGAAACACCACGATATTGGGCAGCGCGATCCAGCCGAGTACGCCTTTGCGGGCAAACACCTGCCGGTGTTTATAGACGGCCTGTAGTATACCGAAGGACCAGCGAAATCTCTGGCGCATTAGGCCGCCGGCGTTTCGTGGCGCCTCGGTATAGGCCAATGCTCGGTCTTCGTAGGCTACACGGTAACCTCGCCGCAGCAGAGCCATGGTGA
>JAFAPG010000833.1 GCA_019247235.1 Acidobacteriota bacterium | reverse complement strand
TCCTGTTGGATGTTCCTATCCGGGCTTGATGTTACGCGATCCCCGCGCGTTCTCGGTGCACTGGTTACACTGGGAGACTCGATCACCGATGGGTATCTCTCGACCGCCAACACCAATCGCCGCTTCCCCGACGTCATCGCCCGCCGGCTTCTGGCGCGAGAGGGCGCAACCCTGTCGGTCTCAAATGCAGCTGTTACCGGCAATGAGTTGCTATATATCCGCCCGCAGTTGGAGTTTGGGTACCCGGTGCAAGAACGCCTGGGGCGCGATGTTCTCACCCAACCTGGGGCTCGCGCTGTCATCCTGCTCGAAGGTATCAATGACATCGGCGATCGCTCTGCGAAGGCCGTCGACCTGATTGCAACCGACCTGCAAATTATTCACCAGGTGCACGCTGCTGGATTGAAGATCTATGGCGGCACGCTTACGCCCTTTGCCGGCTCAAACGCGATCTACGGAGGAGATTACGGCACCGATGCAGGCGAGCGCGAACGCCAGGCACTCAATCAGTGGATACGTAACAGTCACGCCTTTGACGGGGTGGTCGACTTTGATAAAGCGATACGCGATCCGGCGCAGCCAAACCAGATTTTGCCGGCATATCAGGGCGACCCCCTGCACCCCAACGACGCGGGATACCAGGCTATGGCAAATGCGGTTGACCTGGACGAAATTATCGGCGCCATCCTACGTGAGGACCCCCATTGAGCGTATGCCTGTGGCGGACAGTCGGGTTGCGACCCTTGCTTTCCGCTTCTGCGCAATAAGCTAGTAAATGCAGGCCGCTCGCCCCGTGCACGGGGCGTGGTTGACTACGGCTGCCTCTGCCCGTGATAGACTTCCACCGGTTCAGGTGTAAGGGTCATGGGTAGTCCGAAGATACTGTTGAATGGAAGCGCTCGGCGCAGCCCACACTCTTTTCTCTTGCCTGGCACTGAGAAGGAGCGAAATGCGGTATGCGAACAACTGGAACTGATCCTGGCCAGTTCGGTTTTTTGTCATAGCAAGCGGTATGCCAGTGTTCTCAAGTACATTGTCGAGCACAGTCTCGACGGAAGCACGGGCCGACTAAAAGAGCGCACCATAGGAATTGAGGTGTTTGGCCGTACTCCCGACTACGATACGGCTACCGATCACGTAGTGCGCAGCGCCGTGGCTGAGGTGCGAAAGCGATTGGCTCAGTATTATCAGGAAGAGGCCAATGGTTCCCGCCTAAGAATCGAAATTCTACCGGGATCGTATGTTCCACAGTTTCGATGGTCCGATCCCAGTACGCAGCCCTCCGCCTCGGTGCCGGTCGCGATCCCCCTGGGGAGCTCACCTGAATTAACGAAAGATCGGTTACCCCGCCACTGGTGGCGCTTTGCCGGACTTGCGTCAGTGGCACTGGTTTTAGCCGTTATTCTGGCTGGTCTTTCTTTGCTTAAACCAGCGGACCCAATCGACAGTTTCTGGGGTCCCATCTTGTCGGCCCGCGGTTCGGTGCTGCTCTGTGTGGGCAATCTGCAGGGCGGACGCCAATCGGACGGCGATCCTGAGAATGCGAAGCACTCTGTCACACTGCGCGATTTTCACCAGATGGCGAGCGAAATCGTCCACGTGGATGATGCCGTCACCCTCACCCGCATCGCCGGCCTCATCGCGTCGAGGAACAAATCCTATCAAGTGGTATCGCAATCGGAAGCCACCTTCACGGATCTGCAGAATGGTCCCGCCGTGCTGATTGGGCTCATGAACAATGACTGGACCGAACGGTTGGTCAAGAATCTTCGATTTACGGTTGAGCATCCGGCCCGGGATATTGTCATCATCCGTGATCACACCTACCCGGCAAGCAGCACGTGGACACTTGACTATGAAACCCCTTATCTGGAGGTGACAAAAGACTACGCTTTGGTGCTGCGAGTGTCCGATCCCAAAACCGATCAAATGGTGGTAACCGTGGCGGGAATCTCAGTCTTCGGGACCTTAGCTGCCGGCGAGTTTCTCACCTCCGCCCAGGAGATCAAGAAGCTGGCCGCGATCGCGCCGAGGGGATGGCAGCATAAGAACCTCGAACTGGTGCTGGCTACCGATGTGATCCGCGGCCGGGCAGGCCATGCAACGATAGTGGCATCTCACTTCTGGTAAGGGGTAGGACCCCGCTCTGGCAGGTGATTTCCATGGCGGGGATCCAACTGCGACCCTAGATAGGGATTTTGACAGACAGCGAAATCATGCCCATGCCCAGCCAGGTCCACGCCGAGATTTCGCGGCACGGTCTTGCACTCGCCCTAGGAGAACTTTTCGAGGAGGGTTATAACACCAGTTCTCGTATATCAAGCTTGGTTTTTCCCTGTTTGCGGCCCGGTTGTTGAAAATTGATCAGCATACCCCGGCGTACGTTGAGAATGGTCATATAATTCCGCAGCTGTTGTTCCTCCGAAGCCCCCAGTTCCCCACTAATCGCTTTTAATTCTACGATCAATTTTTCAAGTCCTAAATGAACCACCAAGTCAGGATAGCCTTCGCCGACATAATGATCCTTATATTTCAGCTCAATCACCTTCTGCACTTCATATCCGATGTTGGCCAGCCTCAATCCAACCTGCATGGCGCGGTCATACACACCTTCGGAAAAGCCCGAGCCCAAGGTCTGGTAAACGTCCTCGGCAATCTCCTTAATCATCGCTCTTCCGTCGCGCATTTCCACGTTCTTGTTTTACCCGAAGGGTGCTCGATCGGCAATCGCCCGAGCTGCCAGCCAGTGCCGTGGACAGGCCGGAGCGCCAAGCCTGGTCCGAGTGCAGCTGCAGCTCACCGAAGCGCCAGCAAGGTCGATCGACCGCGCTGCGCCCAAGAATCTTCGGCAAACAGCTCTATTACCCCTCGAGATCACGCGC
>JAFAPG010000711.1 GCA_019247235.1 Acidobacteriota bacterium | reverse complement strand
GCCTGGGCCGAGTCTTCGATTACGACTGCCGCAAGGTGATCGTGGCCACCGGCTACTACGATCGCGCCAACCTGATGCACGTCCGAGGCGAGGACCTGCCGAAGGTTATGCACTATTATCGCGAGCCCCACCCCTATTATGACAATGACGTGCTGGTGGTGGGCGGCAAGAACTCAGCTGCGATTTCTGCCCTGGATCTCTGGCGGCACGGTGCGCGCGTGACCCTGGTGTATCGCGGGCCCAAGTTGCATTCTCACGTGAAATATTGGATCCTGCCCGACATTGAGAACCGAATCAAGAATGGAGAGATCGCCGCCTACTTTAATACGGTGGTTGAGGAAGTCACTCCCAGCGAGGTGCTGCTGAACACGCCTGACGGTGAGCTTGCCATCAAGAACGATTTCGTGTTTGCGCTCACCGGCTATCATCCCGACTATGACTTCCTGCGGGCCATGGGTATTGAGCTCTCGGCCGATCAGTGCCGACCCCTATGCGATCCGATAACACTCGAAAGCAATGTCCCTGGAATTTACGTGGCCGGGGTAATCGTGGCCGGATCAAGAACCAACGAGATCTTCATCGAGAATGGGCGCTTTCATGGCCAGCAAATCGCGGCCCATCTTAAACAGAAACTAGCGGCATAAATCGCCGGCATGGCGCAAAGCCTTGAAACGCGTGAGCAGGCGCGAAATTTTTCCCCACGCGAACCTTCGCCGTACAAGGCCGGCCAGACCTACCAGGCCGGTTCCGAGTAAGCCCAGGGTGCCCGGCTCGGGAACAGAAGTCGAGGGCTGAAGAGCCTGGGAGGCCTTCTCTCCTGCCTTTGCGCCGTTGCCGCCTGCGTATTCCAGCTTATCCAAGCCATTGAGTCCGCTGGGAGAGTTCATGGTGAAGGTAAAGGTCATGATGCCGTCGGCCAGGTTCCAGGAGCCTGGTCCGCGCGCACTGGCGCATGCAAAGCCTTTGCCTCCGGCGTTGCAGCCCTTACCGGCATTGGTACTACTTGAAAAGGTGAAATCTCCGGTGAAGTTCGCAGGGGCGCCCAGGGGCGCGCCAAGCAAACCAGCCGCTTTGCCGGAACTTGTCATTTGCTCGGGAATGGCATTGACAGAGACTTTGCCCAGGCTGAAGCCAGGGAGGCGAGCGTCGAGGCCCGCGAGCGTGAAAGATGCAGAGTTGCCTGCAGTTAGGGCGAAGTTCAAACCTTCTCCATTAAGCGGGCTGGCCCACAGCATAGTTGTGGCAGCCATAAAAAGAGGAGTCAGAACTACGGCGGAGGACCTTGCGACCCGCCTGGAGCTCGCCTCACGCATAACTGGACGGACCTTCTTCAGACTGCATGCTTTGCTTACCGCGTGCAGGTCAGACACGAAAGCTGGCGTAAGAGAATTCAGAGCACGGAGGGTGCCAGTCGCCAGGGAAACGATGGATAGAATTATCAGGCCTTTTTTCAGGTACTTAGTGCATTTTGCCCGACTGGGTTCACAGCTCGTCCTAGGTAAGAAGTGCAGGATCTTGCACAATTACTACCCCCAATAGCACGAATGGCGCCATCTCTCAAGAAACTCGGCCGCCGCAAGCGGTCGAGTCTTCGTAAAGGAAAACCACACGCGCAATATGCCAGCGGCACCTCATGTTGGATTCAAGCCATCAGCGCTGCGAATCCCGGCCCCTAAAGGTCTTCTTTCTGCACCAGGCGCGATGGGTTGAGCTTGTCGATCTTGGCCGCCATTATGAAATCGCTCTCCGTCAAACCGTCGATCTTGTGCGTCCAGAGGGTGATGTCCGCTTTCCCCCAAGTGAGGGCGATATCCGGGTGGTGGCCCTGTTCTTCGGCCAGGTCTCCAACGCGGTTGACAAAGGCCAGAGCATTCTTGAAATCAGGGAAGGTAAAAGTGCGCGTAAGGTGGTGTTCATTGACCACTTTCCAGTGCGCCCACTGAGGCAGTTGTTGATGAATTTCAGCAAGTTCCTTGCCTTTGAGAGGCGGAATACCGCCGCGGCAGGGTACACAGGTTTTCGAAGCCAATTCAGACATTGCGACCTCAAGTGATCTTGAATCTCGCCCGCACAAGGAATTATATGGCTGTTTCCGGTGCACTCGTCTGGTTTGAGAGGCCGCATCTTCCTTTTTTTACCATGCGCCGGTTTGGTTTTTATCCATCCTCTTAAGTGGACGCCGGTTTGGCCGGAATCGTTAGTGCCGTTTTCTTTTTTTTTGGGGGGGGGATCTAACTTCATCAACCTACACACATCAGAACCATCAGTTTGCAGGATCTCGAAGAAGCGCTAAAGCAAGTACGTTTCGGAAGGGTCGGTCCGCGCCGCCTGGCTTCTTACGGTAACGAAGTGCTTGCCGAGCTGATTCCCAAGCAGCGCGACCAGGGCGCCGATGAGCAAGGAGTGGAAAGCTCACGCTCTGGTCGCGATAACAGTGTAGAGCTCTGTCTGAGCAGGTCCCGTCGATAGGAGATTGCCGGTAGCGGCAGCTCTAAGTCTTTGTTCGATCCCGGCGTCGAATCGTAGTCTAGAGATCGCATTCGCTCCAGGCGGGAGATATTGTTTGCCGAGGTCGAGGACCTGCAGTTTGGCTGGCAAGACCAGAAGCGGTCCATATTCCGAACCGACTCGAGACAGGGGCCTTTGTGCAACGCGCCCCGGCCGGCTCTGAAATACTCGGCAGTTATTCGGCGATTCGCGCGGCTGAGGACTTCAAAAAGGAATATCGTCGTCGGTGATC
>JAFAPG010000305.1 GCA_019247235.1 Acidobacteriota bacterium | reverse complement strand
AGATCGTTCTGCTTCGCCAAATTGATGATCTGCGATCGCAGCGCTTTCAATTCAATGGAGGCTTCCCGAATGTCCCTGCAAATGCCGGTTCCGACTTCGACGACTGACTGATGCATCTCGGCCTTGACGGCTTCTTTCAGGAGCATCTTCCCTTTGGCGATAATTTCTGAATCGATGTGAGAGCGCAGGTCTCGGGTAATCGGGTCGATGGTCTGGTATTCTTCTTCGATTCCGATGGTCAGACTAGGTGCCATACCCGGTGCGCTCACCTCACGTGGATGCCGCAGTCTTGGTGGCCGGGTGGCCGGCCAGGAAATGCTGCCAGCGATATTCGACCTGCGGCTGTTCATTGCTCATTGCTTTGTCGATCGCAAGCTGCGCCACGTTCTCTACGATCCATTCAAAGTTTGCTTCTCCAACCGAATGAGCATCCGCGTCGGGAGCGGGATTCAGGAAGTCGATCGCGTAGGGAATGCCGCGCTCCACGGCAAATTCGACGGTGTTGATGTCATATCCTAAAGCCCGGCAGAGCGTCAGCGCGTCTTGAACAATGCGATCGTGCAGTTGCCGGGAGCTCGCCTTACCATCCTTGACGTAGCGCAGATGGTGAGGTTGTTTTGGATCGTACTTCATCACGCGCACCTTTTCCCGGCCGACCACGTAACAGCGGAAATATTCATCGAAATCCACCGCCGTTTGCAGCGTCATGCACAGGCTGCCGGTCTGATCGTAGGCGTCGAAAAACTCGTGGGGCGAATGTACTTTGTGCACATTTTTCCAGCCACCGCCGCTGAAAGGCTTCAGAAAAGCCGGAAAGCCAATGTAGTCGAAAACCTCATCCCAATTCAATGGATAGATCAGATTGCGCATGGACTGCACGGTGGTACCCGGAGGATGTGCTTTGTGCGGCAAGACCACGGTATTGGGAACAGCGACGCCTAATTTGCTGGCTAGCGCGTAGTTGAAGAACTTGTCGTCGGCGCTCCACCAGAACGGATTATTGATGACCAGGGTTCCGGTCAGCGTGGCATTTTTCAGATAGGCGCGGAAAAATTCTATGTCATGCGAGATGCGGTCGATGATCACGCGGTAGCCGGTCGGCTCGGCCATGCGGATTCCGCCGATGCGGACATGTTCGGCGAAGGCCCCGGAATTCTTGCTGTTGATGCGATCCACCACAGCCGGCGGAAACGTGGTCTCCATCCCATAAATGATTCCGATTTTGGGCATGTTCGCCTCCCTCTGCGTCAGAAGAATTTCACCGCCATACCGCGCCAGAGCGGCCAATCGTGCTCCTGGCCTCCGGTCCACACATCCAGCCAGTGCGGAATGCCTTTCATTCCAAGGATGTGCGCCATTCTAAATTTTCTTCCCAGACAAATATCGTGATCGCCAACGGCTAATACTAGTTTCATCCTTTGATAGCGCTCAAGGAACCACGGATCGTTCATGTTCGGCAGGTAATCCACCGGATTATTGAAGTAGAAATCGGTGTCGTAGTAGCCGTCCATGAAGGAGCTCATGTCAAAAGACCCGCTCATCGCGACGCAACGTGAAGCAGCATCGGGGTGCTTCATGGCGAAGTTGAACGCGTGATAAGCGCCAAGGCTGCATCCGGTCGTGCAGATCTCCTGCCCACCATTCACTTTTTTGATCAACGCTATGACTTCGTGGATAATATAGCTCTCATACGTGTTGTGGCGCATGACGCGGTCGTGAGGATGGATGGAGCGGTTGTACCAGCTCTCGGCATCCACGCTATCTACGCAGAATACATGCACTTGTCCCGCCTCTATCTTCTGCCAGATGGCGTGAATCATGCCGCGGTCTTCGTATTCGAAATAGCGGCCCTGGGAACTGGGAAAGACGAGAAGCGGCCATCCGGCGTGGCCGTACGCCAAAAGTTCCATATCGCGGCCTAAGCGGTGGCTGTACCATTTGTGATAATCGCGGCGCATGGTGGCTGTCCTGGCTGCTGAGGAGCGGACGGGGACGCTTTCATCTTATCGACAGGCTTGAAAGCGTCGCTGTCTGCCTGGCTGCGCCCGGTCCTCGAATTGCAATACGAACCGCGGGTCTTCGGCTTACGTAATACTTTTTTTGTTAGGGATGGGCGCAACGACCCGCCACGCGCATCTCATCTAATGGACACACATAGGCGAACAATATGAAAGGTCGACCGATCTGTTACACTGGCACATCGGTCGGGAAGTGTGACTTGTCGCCGCGGAGGAGCGTGCGGCATGTATAGGGTTCATTTGAAACAGAAAACTCTAGCCGTTTTGGCGGTACTACTGTGCTTGCCGGCCGGCGGTTTTGGCGCGCTCGCGGACGACACTCCAGATAAATCCAAGGGGCCCTCGGCGGGCATCATCAGCAAGTACCTACAGGCAACCCAGAATCACGAAGATCTGCTCCGTGGCGTTTCCATGGAGGTGGACATCAACGCCTCCATCCCCAAGCTGAAGGAACACGGCCGATTGCATGCGTTGCGGAAGATCTCGAAGGTGGGCCAAGTCACGTATCATGTCCTGGGCTTCCAAGGCGACAACACGGTGAAGAATCAGGTGATCGCCCGTTATCTACAAGCTGAACAGCAAGGGCAGGGTGATCAGAGCCTGGCCGTCACGCCCGCGAATTACAAGTTTAAATTCAAAGGCGAGCGAGAGACCAACACACGCCAGCGCGTGTATGTTTTCCAGCTTGCTCCGCACAAGAAGAAGGTAGGCCTGTTCAAGGGCGAAATGTGGCTGGATGCGAGCACCTGCCTGCCGGTATTTGAAAAAGGCCGATTCGTTAAGAACCCCAGCATTTTCTTTAAGAAAGTCGATTTTGAGCGGGCCTATTCCATAAAGGACGGAGTACCGATTCCGGAATACATGAACA
>JAFAPG010000219.1 GCA_019247235.1 Acidobacteriota bacterium | reverse complement strand
GTGCAGGCATTGCTGGTGCAGATTCGTCGCGACGCGGTTGGCGGCAATCGAGCTCCACTGCTGGAGGATCGCTCCGCCGGCAACCTTGCCCCCACCGACGTTGACCACTTGGCGGCCATGCTGCAGCATAAAATCTTAGGGACTCGCAACTTTTTAACCTGAATGGCTTGAGAAACCATGTGGTCACAAGACTGTCAGGAACCAAGGTAACTTCTGCTCTGTGGGAAAGGGGGTAGATTTTTTCCTTTTACCGGCTATATTGGGCCGGTACCCTGGTCGAAAGCAGGGCACCTACATTGCCCAGCAACTTTCTCCGACCACCGGGTTAAGAACTGTAAGGAGGAGCCTGCGCATGGTACCGATTCGCTGCTTCACCCTTTTTGCCCTCGCCGGCCTATTTCTCCTCCCGTCGCCTATCTCTGGTAAAGCCACTTCTCGCTCCCAAAGTGAAGAACGGGCGCGCGCCATTCAGGCCTTAAATCGGCTCACCTTCGGTCCCCGTCCCGGCGATATTGACCGGGTATTAACCATGGGTGTGGACAAGTGGATCGATCAACAGCTGCATCCGAGCACAATCGACGATCATGAGCTGGAGGCGCGGCTGGCGCCTTTGCGAACCTTAGGAATGAGTCCACGCCAGCTGGCGGAGAATTTCCCGCCGCAACCGCTGATCCGCCAGATCGCCGAGGGTAAACAGCCTTTGCCTCGTGAGCGGGAAAAACGCGCCATCTATGAGGCGCAGTTAGTACGCTTTCGCGAGAAGCAAGACAAAAAGGCAGGCGATTCAGACCAAAATGATATGGCCATGCGCTCGGAAGCCCTTTCCGAAGAGCAGAAATCGCAACTGCTAGCCCCACTTCCCGATCAACGCGTTCGCGCCCTGTTCTCGTTGAGGCCCGAGGAGCAAGTGAACTTTGTCAGCAGTTTGAAGGGGGGCGAGCGGGATCGTTTCCTGGCGGGTCTTTCTGCCGAGCAGCGCGAAACTGTCCTAGCCTTAAACAACCCCCAGCAGGTCGTGACCGACGAGTTGCTGCAGGCGAAGATCTTGCGCGCTACCTACAGTCAGCGGCAACTCGAGGAGGTGATGACCGATTTCTGGTTGAATCACTTTAACGTCTTCATCGGCAAGGGTGCCGAGCGTTATCAGTTGATTAGTTATGAACAAGATGTCATTCGTCCTCGCGCTCTCGGTAAGTTCGAGGATTTACTGCGAGCCACGGCTGAGAGTCCAGCGATGTTGTTTTATCTGGATAATTGGCTGAGTGTGGGGCCAAATTCTGATTTTGCTCTGGGCATTCGGCGTCAACCAGGCCGCAAGCACTCCAAGCTTGCTCCTCCGAACCCACAAGCCAAGCGGCGCAGCGGACTGAATGAGAACTACGGCCGCGAGCTCATGGAACTGCACACGCTCGCAGTCAACGGCGGGTACACACAACACGACGTGACCGAGGCCGCCCGAATTCTGACCGGCTGGACATTGAAAGAGCCTCGCGAGGGCGGCGGCTTCAGCTTTGATGAGCGCAAGCACGACCCCGGTACCAAGATCGTGTTAGGGCATAAATTCAAGGAGAGTGGACAAAAGGAAGGTTACGAGTTGCTGCACTTGTTGGCACACCATCCTTCGACTGCAAGGTTCATTTCGCGAAAGCTGGCGATGCGCTTCGTCTCAGACGATCCTGCCCCGGCTCTGGTCGAACGCATGGCGAAAACATTTCTCAAAAAGGACGGCGATATTCGTGAGGTACTAAAAACCATGCTTGCCTCGCCGGAATTTTGGGCCTCCGGCAGCTATCGCGCCAAAGTGAAAACCCCGCTGGAATTCGTGGTCTCGGCGCTGCGCGCTAGCGGAGCAGAAGTGAACGATGCCAATCCCGTGGTTCGTCAGCTACAGGGCCTGGGCATGCCACTTTATGGCGCGCAGCCACCCACCGGATACTCGATGAAAGCCGAGACCTGGGTGAGCTCTTCGGCCCTTCTGGGGCGAATGAACTTCGCGCTTCGCCTTGCCGCGGGCAAAATTCCCGGGGTCAACGTACCCCCACCTGCGCTCGAGCAATCCGATCAAAGCAACGATGTGCATCAGACTCTGCGCACGCTCGAGAATAGCTTGCTTTCGGGTGATGTTTCCCCGCAAACCCATGAAACCATCAGCACTCGGCTCGACGATCCGGCCATTAGCCGGCGTCGCTTAGATGATCCCGCGCGGTCCCCGGATGTGCCGCTGATTGAAGGGCTACTACTTGGATCGCCGGAATTTCAGCGGAGATAGACGTTGAAGGTGCACACTGACTTCAGGATTTCAGGAGATTGGAGTACGTCATGATTACCCGTCGTATTTTTGTACGCAATTCAGCTCTGGCCGTCATTGGTACGACCGCGGTGCCGAATTTTCTGCGTCGCGCCGCTTTCGGCGCGGTAACTCCCGCGACTCGCACCCAGCGTTTGGTGGTTATTTTTCAGCGGGGCGCGGCCGACGGTCTTAATATTGTCGTGCCTCATGGCGAAGCCGCGTATTATGCCATGCGTCCATCTATCAACATCCCCCGCAACGCCGTCCTCGATCTCGATGGTTTCTTTGGCCTGCATCCTTCCCTTTCCGCATTGCAGCCGATGTGGAACCAGCGACAGCTGGCCATTGTTCACGCCGCCGGTTCGCCCGATCCCACTCGTTCGCATTTCGATGCTCAGGATTTCATGGAATCGGGAACGCCCGGAGTGAAAGCGACAGACGACGGCTGGCTCAATCGCTGCCTGCACGATGTTACTTTGCGTGAATCGCCCTTTCGGGCGGTGGCCATGGGAACGGCGCTGCCAAGAATCCTTGTCGGCTCTGAACCCGCTGTAGCTATTAACAATGTCAACGATTTTGGCGTTGGCCCGCGTAATCCCCAGGTGTCGCCCCTTGAAACTAGCTTCGAAACTATGTACGCCGGTTCGGTGGATGCCGTTCTGCACGGCAGCGCCGCGGAAACTTTTGATGCGGTCAAGATGCTGAAAAGCGCCAACCCCGCGCAGTACTCGCCCGGCCCGGGTGCTAACTATCCTCGCGGGCGCTTCGGCGACAGTTTGAAGCAGCTGGCGCAATTGATCAAAGCTAATGTGGGCGTGCAGGTGGCCTTCGCAGATATTGGTGGCTGGGATCATCACGTGAACGAAGGCAGCACGGAAGGGCAAATCGCCAATGTATTGCGCGAATTCTCGCAATCTCTGGCCTCCTTTTGGATCGATCTCGGTGATCTAGGCGAAGACACCGTCATCGTCACCATGTCAGAATTTGGCCGCACCGCCAGAGAGAATGGAAATCGCGGCACCGACCACGGACACGCAAACGTTATGTTTGTGCTGGGTGGGCCGGTTGCAGGAGGTAAGGTATACGGCCGCTGGCCAGGTTTGGATGCCGCGCAGCTCTATGAAGGTCGTGATCTGGCCTTGACCACAGATTTCCGCCTGGTCCTGGGCGAGATGGTGTACCGACAATTGGGAAACCATCAATTAAGCCAAGTTTTTCCAGGATTCGACGCACAGCCGACAAAATTCTTAGGACTCATTGCCTAAACTAAGTCGCCATAGGAAGCGATTACTTTGGTTTCTTGCCAAGGGACTCGACCTTGCCGCGGTAGGTTATTGTCGATGCTGTGAGCCTTGATGCCCAAACAGATTCGTCCGCGGCTATCGAACACCTGAAAATCCTCATTGACTCGTCGACACCCATCGTGGTGCTTGAAACTGTCGAGGAGATGCATGCCATGCGCGTCATTCGCCAGGCAGCGTCGCTTTTGAAGCTACCGATTTTTGAATGGACCATTGCCAGTGGGCTAGCCCGCGCTGGCAGCGACTCTCTCCTCGCTTCTCCCGCTCGCAGTGTTTCCACGGGTGACCCGCATGGGATGCCGAAGGCAGACGCTAGCTCCATGTACAACAGCCGCGAACCGATCCAGGCCCTGAGTACGCTTGAGTCCATCAGCTCGGACGCAGTATTCATTCTTAAGGATTTTCATCGTCATATGGAGGATCCGGTTGTAATAAGGCGTCTCCGCGACATAGGGCAAAAGTTTTCAAGCAACCGCCGTACCGTGGTGATCACTGCGCCGGCAATTCAGATTCCGCCCGAGCTCGAGAATCTAGTTGAATTTTTTGAGCTGCCCTTGCCTGACCAGCCGCGGCTCCGGCAGATCATCGAGGAGGTTCTGGCGCGTATGGCGAAAACACGGAGCTTAGAGAGAACGCTCGATGAGGCAGGCCTGGAGGCAGCGGCCAATAACTTGCAGGGTTTGACGGAAGAAGAAGCCGATCGCGCCGTCTCCCAGGCCCTTGTCACCCGCTACGGTTTGGTGCCCGAAACTGTGACCGATCTACTCAATGCCAAAAAAGAATTGTTGCGGCGCTCGGGCATGCTCGATTTTGTCGTCAGCTCGGAGAACCTGGCGAGCGTAGGCGGATTGGACAATTTAAAGCATTGGCTCGCGGAACGGCGCGACTGTTGGGAGGACGCCGCTCGCCAGTTCGGCCTACGACCGGCGCGGGGAGCGATCATCATGGGAGTGCAGGGCTGTGGCAAATCGCTCTGCGCCCGAGCCATTGCCGGAGAATGGAAGCTGCCGTTGGTGCGATTCGACTGTTCCCTGGTTTTTGACAAATACATAGGAGAGACTGAAAAGCATATACAGAAAGTATTTCTCGTGGCTGAACGATTGGCTCCTTGTGTTCTCTGGCTTGATGAGTTGGAGAAAGTTCTGGCCGGCAGCGCCCCCGATTCCGCCTCCGTCGATGCCGGGGTTTCTTCGCGAATTCTGGCTGCTTTTCTTTCCTGGATGCAGGATCGCACAGCCCCGGTTTTTGTCGCCGCAACCTCAAATAATGTTACCGTGCTGCCGCCCGAGCTCATTCGCAAAGGTCGCTTCGACGAACTGTTCTTCGTCGATCTGCCAACGCACGGAGAACGCAAACAAATCTTCGCCATTCAACTCAACAAACGCCAACGCGACCCCTCTACTTTCGACTTAGACGAAATCTCAACCGCCGCCCATGGATTCTCCGGCGCGGAAATCGACGCAGCCGTTGAAAGCGCATTGTATGCCGCCTACAGTTCAAAGCAAGCGGTCTCGACCTCTATCCTGCTAAAGGTGTTGTCAGAAAGCGTGCCGCTTTCAAAGACGCGCGCGGAGGAAATTGAAAGCCTGAGGGCATGGGCGCGACATCGTGCGGTACCGGCGTCTGCCGAAAGCCCAGGATCCCATGTTGTATCCGCATCCGCTCGAGGTTAGTGCAATCGCACTTGGTCGTGGGGCAGCTCCGCGATTTTCAGTCGATTGGCGCTCGAAGTCCCAATGGCGATCGACAATCTGCCGAACCCGCAGCCTTAGAAGGTATCAGCCTGCTCGCTTTCCCCATTGTCGAGTTCCCATTTAGGATCTCTCAATGTCACTTTACCAAGTGGTTCTGCTCGGAATCGTTCAAGGCTTGGCAGAGCTCTTGCCGGTCTCTAGTTCCGCTCACGTGGTAGTGGCCGAGAGGCTCATGGGCCTTGATCCCTCGGCGCCTGAGCTAACCCTGCTGCTGGTCATGCTGCATACCGGCACGATGTTTGCGGTCATCGCCTATTTCTGGCAACGTTGGCGTAAAACCCTGAGCGAAGGCCAGCCGGTTTTGCGAAATTACATCATCCTTTTGATTCTGGCTACAGTGATCACCGGTGTCGTCGGAGAGGCACTCATCAAGCTCATCGAGAAGTTTTGGTTTCGAGATGTACCCCATGCCGAAGTCGAGCAGCTTTTCAGTCATCTCGAGCTCATTGCACCCGCGCTAGCATTGGTCGGAATACTTATCATCATCGCTGGCTGGAGGCAAAAGTCCACGCCCGTACAGCTGGAGCTTGGCGGCCTCGAGAACACTCGCGCTGCCATCATTGGGGCGATACAAGGCCTGTGTTTACCCTTTCGCGGTTTCTCACGATCGGGAGCGACAATTTCGACCGCCATGCTTTTGGGAGTGGAGAAGATCCGCGCCGAGGAGTTCAGTTTTGCTTTGGCGGTGATTCTTACTCCGCCGGTGGTCGTGCGCGAAGCCTTAAGACTGGTTAAGGCGCAGCACTCGAATCCAGTCTCCGATCTCGCCTCAGCCGCGGGCACCAGCATATTGGGAGCAATCTGCGCCTTTGTAGCTGGCCTGCTCGCCCTCAAGTGGCTGAGCCGGTGGCTCGAAGGGGGGCGCTGGTACTGGTTTGGCATTTATTGTCTGGTGGCTGCCGCCTTGGTGGCATGGTTGCATCATGCAGGCTATTGAACCGTTGCTGATTGATTCCCTGCCCAGGGCAGATTTTTCTTCGGAGCTTGCTTCAATTCTCGCCCTCACCTCTCCCATCACGGCAACCATGAATCTGCGAATTGCTAACCTCCGAGCTCGCGCGCTAGTCTAATGTGTGGGTTAAAGTCATAGGTAAGATGTGGGATTCAAACCAGATTTGCTAACCCCGATTGAAGGAGTGCTCATCAAGGAGAACCTCATGCTGAAGACAGCAACATTGGTAGTGTTCGCCGTTACCCTCTCAGGTCTCTGTTTCGCTCAACAGGACAAGAGCAAGCGTCCTAGTCCGCCAGCCCAGGCACAATGCACACTTGCGGACGGTAAAACCATTACAGTCGACTATTCCAGTCCCCGCCTAAAAGGTCGCAAAGTGGGAGGCGAGGTTGCGCCCTTTGGGGAGATTTGGCGCACCGGTGCCAACGAGGCAACCACGTTTGTGACCACAGCAAATCTGTCGGCCGAGGGAACAGATGTTCCTGCCGGAAGTTATACGATTTTCACTCTCCCTGAGCAGGACAAATGGACTCTTATCATTAGCAAGGTGACTGGGGAATGGGGAATTCCCTACAAAGATGACTACAAGTCCAAAGAGCTGGGCCGAGTTCCCATGCAAGTTTCAAAGACTGCTTCGCCGGTTGAAAATTTCACGATCAGCTTCGACCAGAGTGGCGGCTGTACTTTGCAGCTGAGTTGGGGAGACACGCAGGCCTCGGTGAAGTTCACGGAAAAGTGACATGCTGTTGAGCCGACATTCAACCCTTTCTCGAAGGCGCAGGCCTGTCACTCCCCACGGTAAACCTGGGCAGACCAAGCTTGCACCTTCACCCGAGGTTGACCGGTTGTCGAGGGGAACTGGTGAGCGGCGCATCGAGGCGAGCTCGGCGGGCCTTTACTAGTTCCGGGAAAATTATCACAGCTCTGGTTGCTTCCCTCCAGGGTTACAATCTGTTCAAATCTCACGGGAGGTGTTCCATGCCCGTATATGCGTATTTCTGCAAGAATTGCAGGAAGAGCTTCGAGCGCGTGCTTACGGTGCGAGAGCACGACAGCGAGCAATTACGCTGTCCGGCTTGCGGAGGCAAGAACGTCGAGCAACAGGTGGCCGCCTTTTACGCCGTGACTTCGAAAAAAAGCGCCTAAGTATCTTCTTTCGCGGTGCTACTCGGCTGCGGCTTCCAGCGGAGTATCGGTTTCCTGGCGGCGGCAGTTTC
>JAFAPG010000087.1 GCA_019247235.1 Acidobacteriota bacterium | reverse complement strand
CTTTCCGTCAGGCACTCGTAATCGATTCCTCTGACGCTGAGTACGACACCGACTTGGTTGCCTTTTGTCAGAAATACGTGCTCGTCAATGAAGCGATGCGGCGCGAGCAAAGAGTTAAACGCGCCAGCCTCTTTGTATGCTTTGACGAACTTCTTGAGCCTAACCACTTCTACGCTGACCTCCCATTCAATACAAGCCGAAACCAGGCGCGCTTCATGGGGTCATATAGCGGTTTTTGCTTTCGGACGAGATTCAGAACCATGAAGATGTTCGGATCGCGACGCGACAAACGGCGACCGATTGCGCATAGGGAAAGGAAGAGAATGCCGGCGACGATTTTCGATCCGTTGGCGCCGACGATAACGGCCAACAGGAACGAGAGACCGGCAAGCTTTCTGTCAATTCCGACGATCAGCATCGGTTTGTTTAGCGCTCTCGCGGCGGGTCTGATCACAGCGGCAGGCTCCTATAGACTTTGGACCCACGTGATGATCGGTGATGCGAACAACGCGAAGATCAGGCCCAGCAGGAGGCCGGAAACCTTGGCGACCGTGCCGGGGCCACCAGCCATTAGGCCGATGCCGCAAATGATGCACAGAATAATGCCTACCCACTTCGCGATGGCAATCATCTCCTGTGCGATGCCCTGCGCCGCTTGCCCAAACGAACTCGATTGAGCGAAAGCCAGTGTTGCCCCGAGGGCGAACACGAAACTCCATTGAACAGCTTGCGCGGAGAAATGAACGAGCTTACTTTTCATGTAGATACACTCCTGTCCTGGGATTACTAGCGAACGTGTGTGGCACGTCCTCGAACTTTAGAGAAGGTTTAAGAACGCGGCGCTCTGTCTAGCACCGTGTCTAGCACCAAAATCGCGGAACTCGGTGCAGTTCGGTGCGAGGAACGCGCCGTTATTTGCTTTGTTTTCTGCGCTGAGTATCCTGGGTATGTGCCGTGATCGCACTTTTAATGCGGTGGTCGCGGGTTCGAGTCCCGCCCGGCTCACCATTCTTAGCGACAACTCGGTTTTCCAAAATGCATCGGGTCTTCTGTGGTTGAACCCATCACGTCTGTCGTGCTCGCAGGCGGAGGTCTTTTGCGATGGCCAATAGGTGAGGAACGAGTAAATTATCGGGTAACAGTTCGACTCGACAATACGATAACCGGAATTTGGGTCGGCTCACCCGTTCCTGACATACTGCACCGGCCCTCCCGCCACGGCAACATCTTTCTACATATGCCCGAGGGACGCCGCATCGGGATCAATGTTGCCGCGAACGGCCACTTGTCACCTGATGGCCCAATGCAAAGGAGCTTGGATGGTCAAGACTGGTGGATCGACATGACGCCCTGGCTTCCATTTGAGGCTCTTGACCGGTTCACACTCGTCATGAAGATCGGTTCTCTCCAAGTGTTTGAATCGCATGCGAGTCCGGAAGAGGCAGAGGCTTCCTACAAAAACTGGCAGAGTGTTGAGGCGGCTGAAATACGGCCGCCATTCGGGCGACCTACGCGGTTGAAATAGGCAGTCCGAAGCAAGCCAGTTGTAAGCGTAATTTTCCCTCTAGGAGGTCATCCTCCAGGTTGATCCCGAATATGAACCCAATTTTTCGAGCAGTTTTTGCATAGGACGATTCTCTGCCAGAACGGAGGCCGTCACTAACTTCAGCTTTTCATTCGCCGCGAAAGTAAGCAGGCGCTCAGTAAGCCTGCTACCGATTCCGCGGTTCTGAAAAGCATCGCTGACAAGCACGGCAAGTTCGGCCTCTCTCTCGCCCGGAATCCTCACCAATCTGCCGACACCGACAATTGCCGCGGCCGGCTCATCGCTGGAAGGGATCTCAGCAACGAATGCGATCTGACGATCATAGTCGTAAAACACATACGCGTGAGCCGTTCATGACCTATCCGATTTTCGAGTTGAAGCGGGGCGAAATAGCGGCGATAAACGCTTTCTTCCGAAAGTTTTCCGTGGAAAGTAATCAGCGAAGGCTCGTCCTCGGGGAGGTATGGGCCGGATATTGAGCATTGCACCGTCATTGAGTACGACAGGAGCCGCGTACCTCGAAGGATATGGCCGGATGGCGGGTCTGATCAACTCCGATGCGATTGCCTCCCTGCGGTAAACACAACTCCGGGGCGTTCCGGAAGATCGAGAACGGAGGAATAGGCCCGAATGCCGAGCACGGCACGTCGTTTGGGATTCACGGGATAAACTGTTCCGCCGAACGGAGTACTAATTAGGTTCCAGAGAACGGCATGGCCGACATGTGTGGGCCTTTCCGTCGCACCAATGACAGCAACTGCCTTGGGCCTGAAGAATACTTCAAGGCTGCGCCCGCTGCGATTCATGCTGGCTTCGGCATTCATTGTTTAGTCGCTGATTCGCTCTGTTTCGGGCAAGAAGACCGCTGGCTAAACTGAGATGAGAATAACCGTAGGTGGCGTAAAGAAACGAGAGAGCAATGCCGAGGCTATAGTGCAAAACAAAGGCATTACTGTTGACGAACAAGCTGGGCTCGAACCACACATTCACATTGAACCTTATTTGCGGTTTCGCGATCTCCTCGAGGCTGCGCCGGATGCCATCTTTGAAGTCGATCGCGACGGAAGCATCGTGTTGCTGAATGCCGCTGCCGAGAAAATGTTCGGCTATCAACG
>JAFAPG010000046.1 GCA_019247235.1 Acidobacteriota bacterium | reverse complement strand
GTCGGGATGATCCACCCGAAAACCGTCGATTTTGCCTTGCCGCAGAAGTTCGAAAACGAACTCGTGTGTGCCCCGAAAAGCCGCGCCATTCTCCTGGCGCAGGGCGGCCAGGTCGTCAATGTCAAAAAAGCGGCGATAGTTAATATCATCGGCCGAAACTCGCCAATAGGCCAGTCGATAAGCCTGAGCTTTGATCAAGTCGTGAAGAAATTCGAAGGAGGCGGAATCTCCGGGTATCCCGTTAATCATGACGGTATTCTCTTCGAGAAACTGTGCTACCTCCGGAGCACGAGCGCACAACTGCGCCAAGCGCCGTTTGTGAATTTCCTTATCCCGTGATCGTTCTTGAATCTTTTCGGGAGCGGTTTCGTCGCGCCCTGGCAAATGGCTAAATGCCGATTGCAAACTTTGCAGCTCGAGCAAGCTATCCATTGGTTCACCGAGACGCTGTTGCAAAAGCTCCAGGCGATAGCCGAGAATCCGCGGATACTCTCGGGGATCGATGGGAAAGCGGTGTTCGAAATAAAAGATACTAAACTCAGCTTTTTCTTGGTCAAAACGCAGCTGCAGCTCGCCTCGATCAAGGACGGTTCCGTATTGATCCCCTAGCACCGGAACCAGCACCTTTCTCTGCAGTTCGTCTTTAATGGGGTACCAGTCGATATCGAAAAAACCTGCGTTGGCGGAAGCCTCGCCATTTTCGAGCACATCCAACCACCAGGCATTGTCGGCGCCCATGATTCCCATGTGATTGGGAACAATGTCAAGAATCTGGCCCATGCCACGGCCATGTAAGGCAGCAACGAATCCGTTGTACTCCTCGGGCGTGCCAATCTCTGGGTTCAACGTATGGTGGTCGATGATGTCGTATCCGTGCAAACTGCCCGGACGCGAACGCAGGTAGGGGGAGGCATAGCAATGCGAGATGCCGAGTTCAGAGAGATAGGAAACCAGCTCCGCAGCTTGGGAAAAAGTGAAACTGTGATTGAACTGCAGCCGATAGGTGGACAGCGGAATACGAATCGGGCTCATGCGGTCAAGAACCATGCCGCCAAAAACGGAGGCATTTCGAGTTGGTCGAGCACGGGGTTCTCCGCCGTACTATAAAGCATCGCACCCTTGGGCTTCTCCTCGAGGGGGGCTGGCTTATCCCCGAGATTTGCCCACAGTTCGAGCGCCTTGCCGTCTCGCATTTTCCAGCGGACGTGAATTGCCAACGGCCGTAGCACTCGAAAGCTGGCCTGCTTGGGTAGGAGGTCTTGTATGCGGGGCACGATTTCTTTCTGTCTCAGGCGAAGCAATTGGCTATAAAAATCTAACCAGGCGGCATGCTCGGTGTGCTCGAGCTGGCTCCAATCCAGTTTTGAATGCTGAAACGTAGCCGGGTCATTTGGGTCGGGTATTTGGGCCTGCTCCTGGGGGGAGCGGAACTGATCGAAACGAGCAAACTCAGCCCGCCGTCCATCTCGCACCTTCGCGCTAAGCTCTGGACCAAAATCACAAAAGTACAAGAATGGCGTTTTACTCGCGAACTCCTCTCCCATGAATAACAAGGGCGGTGAAGGAGCCAAGAGTAAGATAGCCAGCACTGCTTTCAAAGCCTCGGGCTCGGCCAGTTGGCCAATCCGTTCACCCAAAGCCCGGTTTCCCACTTGATCATGGTTTTGCAAGAAGGAGACGAAGCAGGTTGGCGGCAGGTCAGCGCTAGGCTCGCCGCGCGGCTGGCCTTGACGAAAAACCGAGGGCTCACCCTGATAGCTATACCCCTCAGTCAGGCATCGCCCCAGGTGCCACTCCGGGCTTTTGGCGTAATCGCAATAGTAGCCGTCGGTTTCCCCCGTGAGCATCACGTGCGCGGCATGATGCAGATCATCATTCCACTGGGCCGTGTACCAGCCTGGCCCTCGACTCGATCGCAGATAACGAGCCGTATTGTGGTCATTTTCTAGCAGGAGATGAATGGGTCGCTGGCCGGCAAACCGATTGCGAATGGCACCGGCCATCTCACTGAGAATGTGGGTGGGTGAATCATCCACGATGGCGTGAACGGCATCCAGGCGAAGGCCGTCGAGGTGATACTCCTCGAGCCAATAGAGCGCATTGTGAATGAAGAAATCTCGGACTGGGCGGCTGCCTGGACCGTCGAAATTTATCGCTTGGCCCCAGGGAGTGTGATGCCGGTCAGTAAAGAACTGGGGTGCATACAACGAAAGATAATTGCCCTCCGGGCCAAAGTGGTTATAAACCACATCGAGCAGCACCATGAGATTATTACCGTGCGCTGCCTGAATGAATTCTTTGAGATCCTCGCCCCGTCCATAGCAAGCTGCGGGAGCATAGGGCAGAACCCCGTCATATCCCCAGTTCCGTTGCCCAGGAAAACTTGCTAGGGGCATCAATTCGATGGCCGTGATGCCGAGCCGAGCCAAGTAATCGAGCTTTTGCAGGGCTCCCAAGAAGGTCCCTTCAGGGGAGAATGTGCCGACATGTAACTCATAAATGACGGCCTCTTCCCAGGGTCGGCCGCGCCAATCGAGATCCCGCCACGAAAATACCTCAGGATCGATTACTTCGCTTACACCATGGACAGCGGTGGGCTGGAAACGAGAAGCGGGGTCGGGAACCGGATGCTGAGAGTTGATGACGTATTGATAATGGGTGCCGGGCGGGGCCTCGGTAACCAGTTCGAACCAGCCATCGTGATTTCCAACCATGGCCTGCCGACGACTGGCCCCGGGCAGCCATAGTGCAACAGAGCTGGCTGTCGGTGCCCAGAGTCGAAAACGAGTTCTCCTCTCGCTGCGGTATTCCGCGCCAAAGGGCATTAAGTGCTTAAGCGTCATGCCGCGGGAGCACTGTTCCGTCTGCGATCCGTTGACCGAACTCGCTCTGAGCCACGTTCAACGAGCAGAGACAGCGATCGAGCTTGCAAAGGGTATGAATCGCCGCTCTGATAATAAATGCGATTCTCGGTCGTCTGACAGGAGGTGTCGAGGATAGCCACCCAGCCGGAATCACCGGGCATGGTCGGCAGAACGAAGGCAATCTGCTCGTGATGGGCATTCATGAGCAAAAGAAAGGTATCATCTTGGATACGCTGGCCCCGTTCATCGATGTCGTCGACCGCTTTTCCCGACAGAATCAGGCCCAAGCAGCGCGCGAAATCCTGATTCCAAGCCTGGTCGCTCATCTCCTGACCGCTTGGATCAAGCCAAACAATGTCTTTAACGTTCGCTCCCCGGATCCTTCTGCCTTGAAAGAAATTGCGCCGATGGAAGACCGGGTGGCTCTGGCGCAAGCGGATGAGCCGTTCGACGAAGGCTAAGAATTCATAATCTAATTTCGCCGGGTCCCAATTGATCCAGCTAATCGGATTGTCTTGACAATAAGCATTGTTGTTTCCTTGTTGGGTATGGCCAATCACGTCCGCGGCCAAAATCATGGGAACGCCCTGAGAGAGAAGCAGGGTGGCCACGAAGTTACGCTTTTGACGTGCTCGCAGCTGGGTGACTTCGGGATCATCGCTCGGGCCTTCAACCCCGCAGTTCCAGCTTCGGTTATTGTCGGTGCCGTCACGATTGTCCTCGCCATTCAGCTCGTTGTGCTTGGTGTTATAGCTTACGAGATCTTGAAGGGTGAAGCCGTCGTGTGCGGTTATGAAGTTGATGCTAGCGTAGGGTCTGCGCCCGCTACGAGCGTAGAGATCACTCGACCCGGTGATACGGTAGGCGAGTTCGCCAATCAGTCCCCCATCGCCCTTCCAGTACGAACGCACGGCATCACGGTATTTGTCATTCCACTCCGCCCATCCCACGGGAAACTTGCCCACCTGATAGCCACCTTCGCCAAGATCCCAGGGTTCGGCAATCAGTTTTACCTGCGACAGCACCGGATCCTGATGAATGATGTCCAGAAATGCGCCCAGACGGTCGACTTCATGCAACTCGCGGGCAAGCGTGGCGGCCAAATCGAAGCGAAATCCGTCCACATGCATCTCTAGAACCCAATAGCGCAAGCTGTCCATGATGAGCTGCAAAACCCTGGGGTGGCGCATGTTTAGGGTGTTGCCGGTCCCCGTATAGTCCATGTAGAAGCGAGGGGTCTCGGGGACCAGACGATAGTAAGCAGCGTTATCGATTCCGCGAAACGATAGGCTAGGGCCTAAATGGTTGCCTTCCGCAGTATGGTTGTAGACGACATCTAAAATGACCTCGATGCCTGCTGAGTGCAGGGTCTTGACCATGGTCTTGAACTCGTTGATGCTGTCGGTTGCAAAATAGCGGGTCTCGGGGGCGAAATAGCCGATCGAGTTGTACCCCCAGTAATTACGAAGGCTCCTTCCGATTAAATGGCGGTCATCAACGAAAGCATGCACCGGCATTAGTTCAACGGCGGTGACACCCAGGCGGGTGAGGAAGTCAATAACCGGAGCGGTAGCTAGCCCGGCGTAGGTCCCACGCAAGCCGGCTGGCACCTCTGGATGCTGAAAGGTCATACCTTTTACATGCACTTCATAGATCACGGTCCGATGCCAGGGCGTACGCGGTGCTTTATCCGCTCCCCAGGTAAAGGCCGGGTCTACGACAATGCCTTTGAGCATGCCGGGGGCGCTATCGCGGCGGTCAAAGGATAAATCCTGGTTGCGATGTCCGACTCGGTATCCAAAATGCGAATCATGCCACTTCAATCCATTGTGAATTTGCTTGGCGTAAGGGTCGAGCAGCAGCTTATGACGGTTGAAGCGCAGTCCTTTGGCCGGGTCATAGGCCCCATGTACGCGAAAACCGTAGAGTAGACCCGGGCGGGCCTCGGGCAGATAGCAATGCCACACCTGATCGGTTTGTTCGCTGAGGGGAACGCGATGGGTCTCACGCCTTCCCGAAGCGTCGAACAAGCACAGTTCGACCTTTTCCGCGGCCTCAGAAAATAAGGCGAAATTCACGCCTTCGCCATCCCAGGTCGCTCCTAAGGGGTATGGTCGTCCTGGCCAAACAATTAGCTTCCCGCCGTTCAATTTAGGGTTCCGCAGCAGAGGATAGACATCGATCGTGTCGCCAACTTCCAAACTAGCAGGAAAGTTGAGGATCTAGGGATACACGAATCTACCTATTGCATCAAGGATCTCTCCTTAGAGTGGAAATCACCGAAGTTGTTAACGAGCGATTTCATTTCCGGACCTCGCGCCCTGGCTCGATCTTACCGGGCCCTATAATTGTGTTGTTGCGAAAGACGATTTCCCCTAGAGATCATCACGCTCACGCCGGATCACAAGGTCGAAGTGAGCGAAATCAGGTTTGGGAGCGGTTTCATGAGCTTTGCCACTGCGGAGAAGCTGCGGGCTGCAGTTTCTCAGGAAGACTGGAATGAGGTCGTGGCTCTGTTACAAAAATCCTCTTCTTTTCAAGCCGCACAGGCCCTGAGAAGCCTCGCTTTCGACCAACAGGAGCGGTTATTTGTCCATCTGCCGCTGGACTTGGCCTCGCAAGTCATCG
>JAFAPG010000044.1 GCA_019247235.1 Acidobacteriota bacterium | reverse complement strand
AGCCGCACCTCGGGGGCAAAGGATAATCCCTTCAACTCCTTCTCTAACTTTGACTTACCGAGTAGAAATGCAAGTGGAGATCGAACATCTTCCAGCCTCCGCAACGAAGACTTGCGCACTTGCTTCTCCTCAGGAAGATAGAACCAGGTGTATTGCCCGTCGGCTACAAACAGCTTATTTTCAGGGGAACGGTACTCCCAACGCATCTTGCCGGGTTTTTTAAGCCACAGCCTGCCCGACTCATTGCGCTCGATTCCTAAGCCCTGGTAGATCTCATTGAACTCAGCCTCGAGCGAGCGCAAGCGGTTGTAGTGGTCATCAACCGCCTGAGCGACAGATTGGACATTTGGCAACCCCCAGCCTGTAGGCAATCCTGCCAGCCACATGATGAAGGCGATAAAACCAGTGGTTGCTCGATGGGGAGATTGCATGTTGAATCAGCGAGAAGTTAGGAGACCTTCCAAATTAGATGCTGCTACCCGGCTATGCTGACGTGGGCAGGGATACACGGCTCGGGGGACCCGCGTTTCGACCATCTACCAATACTGATTGTAGCGTATCAGTCATTCGATCGGTCGGGCAGCGACCGGCGGTGTCTACCAATGCCTTCCCCCGTAATGTGGGGGGACAGGAAAAGAGCCACGAAGCACAGTGCTTGGCCTTAGCCAGGGCCGAAAAGTGCGTATTGCTCGCTTCCGCCAATTCTCTTAAACCGGCGGCAACTTTCAACCATCCCGGCGAAGACCGGGTGCGCATAGAGCAAATAGATGGGGCGGGGAAGCGTCTCGAGCGATCCGTTAAGGTTGGCCAGAAACTTCACAAAATCGGCTTCGGGCAAGGGATGAAATAAGAAAATAACCAGCCCCTGGGGAGGAAAACTGATTTTTGTGGCATCCTCTACCCGCGCTTCAATATTCGAGCAACGTTGTAGGTGGCGGGGGAACTTGCGAATGTTTTCCCGAGCGATTTGATTCAATTCGGGCAGCAATTCCACTCCCAGAATGCGTTCGAAGGGATATTCGGATGCCAACAGCAGGGCGCGCCCTTTACCTGAACCGATGTCGATAAAGGTGAATCGGGTGAAATCAATATGGAGCGCATTGAGCATAGCCCGGAAAAGTTCCGGCTCGACCGGCTGATATGGGGAGTGCAGCAGGCCGCGCAACCGGGTGCGCCATCGGATGGTGGCGCTGGTTGTGTCCACGCGGTACTCCCAGTCGTAGTCAACATCTCCGTAGCGCTGTCGCCGGCGATCGGGCATCGACTCCCGCAGAAACTCCCAAGTAAGGGCGAAGAACCGCCGAAGCGAAGACTGAAATCCGTTATTTCGAAGTTCTGGTTGGCGCAAATTTGGTGTGTTGGACAACCATGCAAGTCTAGTACGTTTCCTGCCAGGGGCGGTAAAGGTCACCGGCCGGCCGCACTTGGATTAGGCAAAGAAACTTGCGGGCCATACCGTCGCGCCCGCCTGCCCAAAGCCCAAGGTTGCCCTATCATCCAAATCTCGGCGGTTTGATCGTCATACGTTACTTCAGTGTCTTACTAATGACAGCAATTCGTTGAGTGCCGCCCTGGCTCCCAAATATGATTGTAGGGTCACGATTGCCGCGCGGTTTTGCAGCAGTCCGTTCGACTTACGGTGAAGATAGCCAACCTACTTCCAAGCGCGGCGGCGGATTCTGTGGCATCCCTACTCAGAGTTGGCGTGGGGGTTCTATTCGGTTCAGTGATTCTGCTCGCCTGGGCCGGATTGCCTCTCGATCGTCCTTACGTTGGCTACGGGTTGGCGAGCGCATTCGTCTTTCAACTCGCGGTTCGACCCCGACGTTGGGAGCTTTTGGCGGTTCTGCTCGCGGCTACGACGCTCGTCGTCTTTTCCCAAGTGACGTTTCACCGCGGGAGGCCTCCGCTCGAGTTCGTCGAATGCTTCGGCTTGCTGGGCTTGGTCAGCTTCTCCGTTCTTGGCTTTCGTGCGATCTGGGCTACCGGACAGGAGCGAGAAGAGCTCAAGTCCATCTTAGTTCCAGCGGCTGCGTTCACATTTTTTAGTTTGGGTTCGGCGAAGCTCCTCAATCTGGGTGGGCTGCTTTATCCTCGGACGTTAGATCTGTATGCCTATGCCTTTGACGGCAGCCTGGGTTTCCAACCCAGTTTCGTGATTGGCCGGTTATTCCGCAATCATGCCTATGTAGGACTCATCGGAAGCTTCACCTACTTTTCCCTGCCTCTCGCCATGGCGCTTCTTTATGCCGGCCATTTGCGGCGGCGAAAAGGCACTCCATTATTTGTCCTCGAACTTTTCATGCTTTCCGGGTTGCTGGGCTATTTTCTGTATTTGGCATTCCCTGCGACCGGCCCTCTGTACCTGGCAGGACCGGCCTTTCCGCGCATCACGTTGCCTTTGGCCGTACTGCGCAAGTTGGTTTTGCGTCCCGTGGCCTTAGATTGGGGCATCCCTCGCAACGCCATGCCTTCGTTGCACATGACCTGGGCTTTGCTCATCTGGTTCAACTCGAAGCCATTTTCACGCCTCACACGCACACTGGCTTTTATGTTCTTGCTCACCACCATGGTCGATACCTTAGGAACTGGTGAACACTATCTCATCGATCTGGTGGTTGCTTTCCCCTTCGCGGTAGCTGTGCAGGCCATCTGCAACCGAGTTGTGCCGATGAAGTCTCGAAACCGGTGGCTGCCGATTCTAGGGTGCGTCTGTCTTGTGACAATTTGGCTCGTTCTGCTGCGCACCGGTGAACGCGTTTTTTTGCTAACTCCTGCCATTCCTTGGGCCTGCATCTTGGCATCCACAGTTTTATCTGCGTGCTGGCTAAAGCACATCGTTTCAGCGGAGCCAGCCA
>JAFAPG010000293.1 GCA_019247235.1 Acidobacteriota bacterium | reverse complement strand
TAAAAACCTCAACCTTGCGAACCAGCCTGCCCGATCGGCTCGACTACTTCACTTCTTTATGCGGCGTATGCTTGCGGCAGCGACGACAAAACTTCTTAAGCTCCAGCCGGTCGGGTGTTGTCTTGCGATTTTTCGTGGTCGAGTAGTTTCGCTCCTTGCACTCACCGCATTGCATGGTGATGATCTCTCTCGGCATTCAACTGCTCCTCTCCGTCCCATTCCTACTCTCGCGGCGGCAGCCGTGGCGAGAGCCATCCTTCCCCTCTACTGCAGAATTTCCGCGATCGTACCGGCCCCGACCGTGTGCCCGCCTTCGCGAATGGCAAAACGCAACCCTTTCTCCATCGCCACCGGTGTGATCAGCTCAATCGCCAGCTGCACGTTGTCTCCCGGCATCACCATCTCCGTCCCCGAGGGCAGCTCCGCCACCCCGGTCACGTCCGTCGTGCGCAGGTAAAACTGCGGCCGATACCCTTTGAAAAATGGCGTATGCCGCCCTCCCTCTTCCTTGGTCAAAATGTAAACTTCTGCCTTGAATTTGGTGTGCGGCGTGATCGACCCCGGTTTCGACAACACCATCCCCCGCTCCACCTCCTCCTTCCCGATCCCTCGCAACAGCAGCCCGGCGTTGTCCCCTGCCTGCCCTTCATCCAGCTGCTTCTTAAACATCTCCACTCCCGTCACCACTGTCTTGCGCGTCTCCCGGAAGCCCACGATCTCCACTTCTTCTCCCACCTTCACCCGCCCCCGCTCGATCCTTCCCGTCACCACCGTCCCCCGCCCAGAGATCGAAAATATATCTTCTATCGGCATCAGAAACGGCTTGTCCAGCTCCCGCTGCGGCTGCGGTACGCTCTTATCCACCGCCTCCATCAAGGCATCGATCTGCTGCTCCCATTTCGCTTCCCCGTTCAATGCCCCCAGCGCCGACAATCGCACCACCGGCACATCATCCCCAGGAAAGTTATAGGTCTTCAGCAGCTCCCTTACTTCTAGCTCCACCAGATCCAGCAGCTCCGGATCATCCACCGCATCGCACTTATTCAGCGCCACCACGATGTAAGGCACTCCTACCTGCCGCGCCAACAGCACGTGCTCCCGCGTCTGCGGCATCGGCCCGTCGGTCGCCGCCACCACCAGGATGGCCCCATCCATCTGCGCCGCTCCCGTGATCATGTTCTTGATGTAGTCCGCGTGCCCCGGGCAATCCACGTGCGCATAATGCCGGTTGGCCGTCTCATACTCCACATGCGCCGTGGCAATCGTTATCCCTCGCGCCTTCTCCTCCGGCGCATTGTCGATTGAATCGAAGGAACGAAACGCCACCTTGGGATTGTGCTTGGACAAAACCTTGGTGATGGCCGCCGTCAACGTCGTCTTCCCATGGTCGATATGTCCGATCGTCCCCACGTTTACATGCGGCTTGGTGCGCTCAAATTTCTCTTTCGCCATTGTCTTGCTCCGTCTGGTGTCTTATCAGAGCTTAATAGTATTGGTAGAGCTTGTGAAACTTAGCCCTCAGCTCCGGTCCGACTTCTTCCACCTTGAATAAATAAAACTCCTTGATCTGCGCCTGGTCACTTACGGCCAGCTTCTGGTATAAGCTCTTGGCCCCTTCTCCTCGCCTCTCGGCTCTCTCCCCTCGCTCGAGCAGTCCCTGGTCGAGCGCAGAATCAAAATCGCGAACCCGAATCCCACGACCTCTGAGCGAACGGAGAAACTTCTCAACATTGGCCGGAGACAGAGCCGATTCGATCCCCGCTTTCAGTTGCTGGAATTCTTTCTCCTGTTGAACCTTAATAGCTGCCTGCTCAAAGTCCACTGCCAATCGTCCTTCGGTTTCGCCCATCACCTGCTCGGTTCAAATCACGCCTAAACGCAGCCCAACGCACCTCATCTTGGAGCGGGAGACGGGAATCGAACCCGCGACCAACAGCTTGGAAGGCTGTGACTCTACCACTGAGTTACTCCCGCAAATGCCGCTCACCCGCCTGAATGCCCTTGTGGAGCAAATATTCTGGAGCCGATGACCAGGATTGAACTGGTGACCTCTCCCTTACCAAGGGAGTGCTCTACCAACTGAGCTACATCGGCCCTGGCTACCCTCCCCAAGCATCGGAAGCGTCAGGATCTGCTACGAACGTCCTTCTATCGGCTCTGACCCATCGATCGGCTCTGACCCATGCGCCGATTGACGACTCCGCCAAAAATAAAGCGTGGTTCGAAGGGCAAACAGTCCCAAGATCAAAAGCGTCCCGGTTCGCAGCCTCACGTTCAACTCCCAAACCCGGATGGGCTCGTCTGAGAGCGTGCCCAGTGCCAGTGCCGCTAGTACTGCGTAGGCCACCAAAGCCCAGAGAAACTTCCTTTTCATTAACAACTTCTGGTGCACAGGGGAGGATTCGAACCTCCGTACCTCGCAAGGAGGAGCAGATTTACAGTCTGCCGGCTTTAACCACTCACCCACCTGTGCAGAAATACGAAAGCCACGTTTCGGACATGCTGTGTAGTCAACCGTAAATTGCGACTTGCCACTGGGGATCAGAAAGTGCGCGTGAGAACCTACCCGCGCGAACTACTCATCTGGAAAATTCCCTTTATGGAGTGCCGATGGAAAGCTGTCCGTTGCCGCCCTGCCAAACTACCCCGCCAAATGCCAGAGGCCAGCTCCGGTATTTGTGCCCTTATTTCTGGAGCTGGCGAAGGGATTTGAACCCCTGACCCTCTGATTACAAATCAGATGCTCTACCAGCTGAGCTACGCCAGCAGGCGAAGGCCAATGCCGCAGCACCGCCCTCACACGAATCCCTCTTGATCATACGGGACAATTATAGAAGGTACCATAGCGGTATTTGAGGTGCAAGGGTCGAGACGCGGGGATTTCTTGGACCTTCCACTATTAAGCCAGGCGGGCGGCAGTGCTATGATTTTCGACCATCGGCTTGATGCGCGCTCGGCGAAAATTTGTTCCGGCTCTGTTCGGCTTTCTGTTGTTTGTTGCCGCGATCGCGGCGATTGTCGAGCTGCGCAAGCATGCACCCCCCGAACCCGCACGTCTATTACCAGGAGCCGATGCTTTTCTCTACGTCAACTTGAAGTGGATGCGTCGGGCCGACATTTCAGGCCACATTCCGCCCGTTCCTCACGATCCCGAGTATGAGCAGTTCATTCAGGCAACCGGATTTCAGTTCGAGCGCGATCTTGATCAGGCGGCATTCGCCATCCACTACGGGAGTGCTGGATCGGGCGGGGAAACTCGCTTCTCCGAAGTGTTCGTCGCCCACCTGGATGGCGATAAACTGCGGACATACCTGCAGAAACTGGCAACCTCGATCGCCAGTTACCACTCGATTCAGATCTATAACATTCCCCTAGAGAATCGCACCCTACGGGTCGCGATCTTGGGAGTCGATACGGTCGCGGCCTCGAATCACGACGACCCGGGCGTGATCTGCGGCATTGTTGACCGCTCCCGCAAGCTGGCCTCCCCCTTTGGTGGTCCTTCGATGTTGCGGCAATTTTACCGACATGTCCCGCAATTGCCGCTGCCCAGCCTGGGTTGGGCGGTCTTTAAAGTAAGCCCGGATGCGGCTCGCGCCACTCCCTCCTTCGCATTTCCTGGTCCAGCCACCGTGGTAGCATCGGTGCGCTACTTAGGGGCAGTGCATTTTCGCGCCGAAGCTTTCACCGAGAACGAACAATCTGCCGAGCAGCTGGCGACCGAAGCCAACCGATTTCTCGCGATCTTCCAATCCGCCGAGCAAGCGGTAGCCGGACACACACTTGATGAGGATTTCAAACGGGCCATGGATAGCATCAAGGTTGAGCCCAAGGAAAAGCGGACCGTGCTTACAGCCACGGTTCCTGCCGAATTGATTCGCAAATTGATCGCCGACGCCCCGCAAATCTCCGTGGGAAATACTGCCCGGCCCTGAACCCCCGTGCGTTCCGTTACCCGCCCATTACGCTCGATAAGCTGCACTGGGTTGTCGGGAAAGGTACAATAAACAAAATGGGTAATCTGCCGTTACCGCTTGCCGCCTTCGTCGCCGGTCTGGCTTCATTTTTGACTCCATGCGTCTTGCCGCTGGTGCCCGGGTACGTGTCACTGATTTCCGGGGTGGGGATTGAAGAACTGAAGATCCACGAGACCAGCGTACTCCGTAAGGTGATGCTGAATTCACTGGCCTTTGTCTCCGGGTTTACCATCGTATTCGTCACGCTGGGAGCCTTATCGACCGAGCTCGGTCAGTTAGCGGCACAGTACAAAGCGACCCTGGCACAGGCCGCCGGAGTGCTCGTCATTCTGTTTGGGCTACACCTAACAGGAATTCTGCGGATCAAAGCTTTTTATGCAGATAAGCGTATGCACAGCCTCAAAGGCAGCAGCACAGCCTGGGGCGCCTTCGTGATTGGCTTTGCCTTCGCCTTTGGTTGGACCCCCTGTGTCGGTCCTATTCTCTCGGCCATCCTGGTCCTGGCCTCGGCCCAGAACTCCGTCGCCAAAGGGATCCTGCTGCTTACCATTTATTCTCTAGGGCTGGCGGTACCTTTCTTGCTGACCGCATTCGGCATTGAACGATTTATGAAGTTCTATGGCGGCTTCAGACGCTACATGCATTTTGTCGAAGTGACCTCAGGCGGGCTGCTCATCGCTTTAGGCCTGCTGCTGGTCTTTGGACGATTCACCATACTGGCCCGTTATTTTTCATCGCTCAACCGTTTTGTTCTCTAGAGGAGTCTTGTGAAGCGCGATCCCATCGTTCTGCTGGTTGTGGCTGTGGTCATTTCTCTGATGCTGGTGTTTGGAATTCAAAAGACTCGGCATCGACCACAGCACAGTGGGGAGAAGCTGGAGGGTCAACCGGCCCCGGATTTTTCCCTTTCAGCGCTCGACGGCAAGACCCTAAAGCTCTCCGATTTTCACGGCAAGGCAGTGCTGCTGAATTTCTGGGCAACTTGGTGCGAACCTTGCAAAGTGGAGATGCCTTGGTTTGTCGATCTGCAGGCGAAGTATAGACCGCAAGGGCTGCAGGTGCTCGGTGTGGCCATGGACGACGCCAGTCCTAAGGAGATCTCTGAGTTCGCTAAGAAGATGGGAGTAAATTATCCCATCGTAATCGGCAAAGAAGCCGTGGGCGACGAGTACGGAGGAATTCCCTACTTGCCTTCGACCTTTTACATTAGTCGGGATGGCAAAGTCCTTGAACGTAGATTCGGTCTGGTGAGCCGATCTGAGATCGAGGCCGATATCCAAAAGGCCCTGGCAACCCCGGGCCAGGTGGCACAGAAATAATCATGTGGCGCACAGCACTGCTGGTCTCGATGCTAGCTCTCGGGCTTGCCGCAGCCGATGATTTGGGTCTGAATCGGCGGTCGGCGGTCACCTTTCAAGCCCCCGAACTCAGTAGTGTCCATCGCGGAACCGCAAGCACGGTTCCATTGCAATTTCGCATCGCCAGTGGCTTTCATATCAACTCCAACCAGCCTAAGCAGGAATACCTCAAAAAGACCGAGCTAAAGCTGGATCCCCCAACCGACATCGTCATTGAGAAAATCACCTATCCAGAAGCCCAAGAACTTAGCTTCGCCTTCGCTCCCGAGGAGAAACTCAGCGTTTATAGTGGTAATTTTTCCATCCAGGTTACGGTGCGCCCCTTGCAATCGGTTCTACCCGCTAACTATGCGGTCCACGGAAGACTCAATTATCAGGCCTGCGACAAGGCTGCTTGTTATCCACCCAAACAGCTCCCCGTCAGCTTCGAAGTCAAGGTGGTGAAGAGCGCCCCGGGAATTAAACGCAACCCTGCGCAAAGTCCACACGCCCACTCTTAGGGTCCGACCCGCACGCTGAGGGCACGCTGAGCAAGCTGTTCTACTGCGCCCAAGCGGGCGACGGTCTTTGCTTTCCCCAGACATTCGATCACCGCGAATAAGCTGGGAGCCACGGCCTGACCGGTGAGCGCCACCCGCGCTCCATTGATCAGAAGGCCAGCCTTAAGACCTTTGGCGGCGGCAAACTCGCGCAGCACCCGTTCGCTCTCCTGCTGGTTGAAATTGTCTAGTCGGGCGTACTGCCCGCTGAGCTCGACGAGTCGATGTCGAATGGCTTCGTCCTTGAGAAATTTCTCAACCGCCGCCGGATCCGGGTTAAAGTCGTCGGTGAAGAAGGCGCGAAACGATCCGGCAAAGTCCTTCAAGTTCCGGGCTCGCGGCTTCAGCAACTCGATGGCGGAGAGGAGCCAGCCGGGGTTGGCGGAGATCTCGAGCCCGGCTTTTTTCCACTCCTGTTCAATCAAAGGCAAGAGGCGTTCGGCGGGATAACTGCGAATGTACTCGCTGTTAAACCAGTCTAGCTTGGCTCGATCAAAGATTGCGTTGGAGCGCGAGATCGAACGCAGGCTGAAGCTCTTGACCAGCGGCTCGTCCCCGAGCACTTCGGGAGATCCTTCCGGGGGAGTCCACCCCAGCAGCGCGAGAAAGTTGCGAAACGCTTCGGGAACGATTCCCTGATCGCGATAGGCCATGACGCTGGTCGAACCGTGGCGCTTGCTCAGCCTGGTTTTGTCGGGCCCGAGAATCAAAGGAACGTGGGCGAACATGGGCAGTGGGGATTCGAGGGCGCGGTATAGCAATACCTGCTTGGGGGTGTTCGATATGTGGTCGGCGCCACGAATGATATGGCTGATCCGCAGCTCGACGTCATCGGCTACTACGCTCAAGTGATA
>JAFAPG010000292.1 GCA_019247235.1 Acidobacteriota bacterium | reverse complement strand
CTGGGAAAAATCAAAGAGGCTCGTAGTAGCGTTCGCCGTCACAGCTGCGGCATGATACCTTGCCATGGCGGTGAACCTCGCGACGAAAGTTGATACCCTCACGGCAGCTTTCACAGATTACCCGCTCGCCTTTGTACCCAGGAAGCTCTTCCTGAGGCAAATCGACTTTGACCCATTGTGCGGAGAACAAGTCGTCGTTTGCCATTTCGCGATACGCAAGCATCTGCTGCTGATTCTTATCGTTAATTTCCGGATGCAGCTGTCGCGCGAGAGTCTTAGAAGACTCTTTCGCGGCAACGCGAATGGCTCGCCCGGTGCTCACATCGACAAAGGTGGCGGCGACCTTTCCCCAATCGCGAAATTTAAGGGCCCGCTTGCCCAACCGGCAGCCGGTCACCACCGCTACCGCGTCGGTCGCGCAGCGATCAATTTCGACAAATGTGACCAGCCGCTTGGCATTCTTACCGGAGAGATCGTCGATGCCTAGCTTTTCAAGACCAAACATTGCCATGCGAACCCCGAGCACCTGTCCGGCGCATAGGTGTCCATGCGCTCGCTCGGCATCGCCCAGGTAATCCTCAATCGATTTCACCATTGACCTCAACTGACTTCGACATTCGCTCTGGCTCGGCGCCCAGCTCGGCCCTGGGCACACAATCCGCCCTGGCTGCGAGTCCAACCCTGGAACCAGGCTGCCTCTAACTGACCTTCAGGCGAGAAGCCGCGGCTGGCGGTAACCGCCGGGATTTACTTCCGCCTCCAGTGTATGCCTTCTTTACTTTGCTCAACCAGGATTCCTTTAGCGGTCAGTTCCGCGCGGATAGCGTCAGAAGCGGAGAAATCGCGTGCCTCGCGTGCGGCCGCCATGGATTGAATTCGCTGTTCGATCTCATCATCCGAGAGTTCGCTCGAGCGGAGCAGGTCGACCAATTCACGGCTAATTTCATCCTTACGGCCTTCTTGCTGAGCCCAATCGCGAATCTGCTTCATGCGCACGGCATCGTCGTCCTCCAGAACCGAAAAGATCTCATCAAAGCGGTGGAGCGCGGCAAGCAGCGGCTCCACATCCGATTGATTCAGGTTGCCGGCGTCGATGGCTGCATTGGCCGTGCGCACCATGTCAAAAATGGCGGCTTGTGCCTGGGCAGTGTTTAAGTCGTCATCGAGACTCTCGCTGAGTCGACGGCAGGTTTCTTCCGCTAGGGTTTGCATCGTCGGGTTTGAGCCGGGTGCGAACTTGGTGCGCAATCGGAGTTGGAAATTGCGAAGCCGTTCCACCGAGGCGGCAGCCGACTGCAATCCATCAAAGGTGAAATTGAACTGATGGCGATAGGGAGCAGTAGCCAGTAGATATCGGATGGAGGAAGGGCGATGGCCTTTGAGCACCAACTCACGCACGGTGAAGAAGTTGCCGGCGCTTTTGGCCATTTTTTCTCCTTCGACCAGCAGGAAACGAGGGTGGAACCAAAAGCGAACAAAAGGCTTGCCGGTGAGCGCTTCAGACTGTGCGATTTCATTTTCATGATGGGGGAAGATCAGGTCCTCGCCACCAGCGTGTAGGTCGAAACTCTCGCCCAGCTCTTGCATCGACATCACGGAACACTCAATGTGCCATCCAGGTCGGCCACGACCAATAGGGCTCTCCCAAAAGGCTTCACCCGCTTTTGGAGACTTCCACAGCGCGAAGTCGCGCGCATTGTCTTTCTCGTATTCATCGACGTCGACTCGGGCCCCATCTTCCATTCCGCCGAAATCCTTCTTGGACAATTTGCCATAGGAGGGGAACCTGGCGATGCGGAAATAGTAGGAGCCGTCATCCACACGATAGGCAAAGCCTTGATCTTTAAGTTTCGCGATGGCCTGGGCCATCTGCGTGATGTGTTCGGTGGCTCGAACAATTCGCGGTTCTTCAATGTGCAAGGTGGCGGCATCTTCGAGAAAGGCTTTTTGATACTTAGCGGTGTACTGAGGGACGGGAACTCCGGCCAGCGCCGAATTGCGAATGATTTTGTCATCCACATCGGTAATATTCATCACATGCTGAACTTTGTGACCGATTTGTTGCAGGTAGCGGCGAAGAATGTCGACGGCCACAAAGGTACGAAAATTTCCTATGTGGCCGTAGTCGTAGACCGTAGGTCCGCAGGCGTACATACGAACCTTGCCATCCACCATCGGCCGAAATTCCTCGACCGTACCGGAGAGAGTATTAAAAAGGCGCAGGGCCATAGGCGAAAAGAACCTCAATTCTAGGGGGATTAAAGAAATAGGGTCAACTTCCTCGGGCGGCAGGACGCGAACCGATAGACGGAGCTTAGTTGGCCGAGTGCTCCGCTGTGGTGCTGGACACGCGCAACCGATGTCCCACCAAGTATACGTAGTGCAATCCGGAGATGATCGTCAGGGCAAAGGTGGCGCGCAAAAATAGCAGTCGCGCAACCCACACCCACTTTGCGTGGGTTACCTCAAACAGCATGACAAAGACAACACCCGCCAATTGGGCTAAGGTGTTTGCTTTGCCAAAGATGCTGGGGCGAAAGTCTCGTAGCCCGGCAATTGTGTAAAGCACCCCACTCACCAGCAGAATGCAGATGTCGCGACTGAAGACCAGCACGGTAAACTTCCACGGGATCTTGCGAACGATGGACAAGACCAAAAAAACCGTGCTGAGCAGCATCTTGTCGGCGATGGGGTCCAGATATTGCCCGAGCAGCGTTTGCTGCCCGAGGCGCCGTGCCAATAAGCCGTCCAGACCATCGCTAACGCCAGCTAAGAAAAACAAGATGAGCGCTCCCCGGTAATGTCCATCGAGCAGCTTAATAAGGATGAAAGGCAGAAACGCCATCCGCGCCAGCGTGAGTTGATTGGGGGCGCTGAGAATTTGCGAAGCTCGAAGCGCGGCCTTCTTGGCATCCTGCGATCGCTGCGCCGCGGGCCGTCCGGTAGAGTGCACGAGACGATTCTCGCCCGGCGACTCCTCGGTTAGCAACCGCGGATCGAGAGGTGGGTTAGATCACTGGATGTGTGCCGTTCGACGTCCAGACCCGAGATAGCTCGCGACCAGCTGCGGCATGATCTACGATCACTCTGGAGGTTTCTAGAAAATCTCGGACCGCCGGTTCGTAGCACTCGCGCGCATGCCCATGAATGCACCGCGACAAGCGCGTCGGCATCGCTCAACATTCACCGTTTTTTATGTGACGGTCCGAGACAATGGTCGGCGAGCGGAACCTTCTTCGCACCCAGGGATCGGTTCTCACCTGGAGATTACGGCTAAGCAGCGGATGATGATGAAGCTGCGCTCGAGCCTGACTGGAAAGGTCGCACCCGGTGGCGGCTTTTCATTGCAGGGAGCGACTTTTTGCATTTCCTTGCTATTACCCAAATGCGACGATCGTGAGCGGGACGGGAAGATTGACTTTGACGCGGTCGGGCAAATACCGCGCGCATTTGCTCAACGCGCGGGGCCAGGTCCCGGCCGCGTTGTCACCGGGTCGGTGACAAGGAAACCGTTGGGCGAGCGCACGTTTCTGCCCACGGGCTTCGCCGGCTGTGGGTCCCCAAACGGCGTCCGATTACCAGCAGAAGGATATTTTAACGAGAGAGTCGACGCCAGCAAGCCGCTGGGCGCGCATTTGGTCAGCCTCCCTTAGATTGGTCGTTATCTTCCGCCTGGGCTCTACTCGCGCCCAATGTTTGCAGCCAGTTGCCTCGATGACCTTCTATCCGCGCCTTTTGTAACCTGGCGAACCTTCCCAAACTCGCCTAAAGTCGGGCGATCGCTGTAGTTGCCCACGGGGGCCTTCGGCAAGCGACGTGCATCAAATAGACTGGGTAGCCTTGGGCCGTGCTTA
>JAFAPG010000290.1 GCA_019247235.1 Acidobacteriota bacterium | reverse complement strand
CGCGGAAAACGCCTGCAATGTGGTGCGTCACGCGGTTCGTACGCTGCCCGCGCAGCGGGCCTGTAAGTGCGGTTTCGCCCTGGAGCACGCGATTCTTACCGATCGCAAGTTGATCCCCGAAGAAACCCGCAGCAAACTGCAATTGATTCTAAAAAGAGTTTACAAAAATCAAGAATGAGCATCCTGGTTGTCGGCTCCGTTGGCTTTGACAGTATCACCACTCCCTCTGGACGCGTCGAGAATGTTCTCGGCGGCGCAGCGACATATTTCGCTTTAGCCGCAAGTTACTTCTCCGAAGTCCGGGTGGTGGCGGTGGTCGGCGAAGATTTCACCGCCCAGCATGAAAGCGTTTTCCACAAACGGGGAGTTGATATTCGCGGAATCGAGCATGCCGCGGGCAAGACTTTTCGCTGGGGCGGTCAGTATTTGGACAGCCTCAACGAAGCCAAAACCAATTTCACCGAGCTAAATGTCTTTGAAAAATTTGCGCCGCGCATACCAGCCGACTATAAAGATTCAAACTTCCTGTTTCTTGCCAACATTGATCCTACGCTGCAGTCCGCGGTACGCCTGGAGCTCTCTCAGGTGAGACTCACCGGCGGCGACACCATGAATTTCTGGATCGAGCGCACGAAGCAGGAGCTCGAAGAGACGTTAAAGCTGATCGATGTTCTGCTCATCAATGACAGCGAGACTAAGATGTTGGCAATCGAATCCAGCTTGCCTCGCGCGGCCCGCAAGGTGCTAGCCAAAGGGCCCCAAGCGTTGGTGATCAAACACGGTGAGTACGGAGCCACCATCTTTTTCCGCGACGGCGCGTTTGGCGTGGGTCGCCACCCTTTTCGCGCTCCTGCCCTCCCCATCGAAGAGGTCAAGGACCCAACCGGAGCGGGAGATTCTTTTGCCGGGGGATTCATGGGGTATATTGCCTCTCAACCGGAATTGAATCGCGAGGTAGTCAAGCGGGCGCTGTTTTACGGTGGCGTGATGGGGTCATTTGCGGTTGAGCAGTTTGGCACCGAGCGTCTGCAGGGCTTGAGCAGGGAAGAGATTGATGGCCGTTTTGAGATCTTCCGCGAGTTGACTCATCTCGCATGAGCCTAGCGGGGAAGCGAGAATTCGACCTTTCGTTCGTGGCCCCAGTCGCGGTTTCCCTCTCCTTCGTCGCTTTCTTGTACTGCCTGCGACAGCAGGAGTTGCTGCAGTACGGGGATGCCGTAGCTCACATCAATATCGCCCGCCGCGTCTTTGATTCCCAAACTCCGGGACCGCTGCAGCTCGGTACCGTATGGCTTCCCCTACCGCACCTGCTTATGATGCCTTTTCTCATCTCTCGCTCCATGTGGCAGACGGGGATGGGCGGATCGGTCCCCTCTCTTTTTGCCTACGTCCTCGGGGTCTGCGGTATCTTCCGTTTGCTTCGAACCCTGCTTGTCGGCGACCATTGGCCGGCACGCTTTGCAGGTTGGCTTGGGGCTGCGGTTTTTGCTCTGAATCCCAATCTGCTGTACCTCCAGAGCACGGCCATGACTGAGCCGCTCTATCTGGCATTATTTATTTGGGCGGTCGTGTTCTTTTCCGGAGCCGTCGTACGCTGTCGAGAGGGAGACCGCGATGGGGCAACTTCATGCCTCGGGAAAGCGGGACTCTGTTTAGCCGGCGCCTGCCTGACCCGCTATGACGGCTGGGTTTTAGCGGCCGTGATGGTCACGATTGGGCTGACGCTTGCCTGGCTGGGAAAATTCATCGCTCTGCGGCGCGGAGTGAGTTGGCTTTTGTTGATCTCGCTCGTCGCTCCTCTACTGTGGTTTGGCTATAACGCGCTGGTCTACGATAACCCTTTCGAATTTGCCAACGGGCCATATTCACCCAAGGCCATCGAGGAGAGAACCCGGGTGCCGGGAACGCCACCTCACCCAGGAACTAACGACCTGCCGGTAGCCTTCCGTTATTTTTTCAAATCCGCGGAGCTCAATTTGTCGACTACCTGGCTTCAGGCGTTCTGGGTGGCTTCGCTAGCCCTGGGTACCGCCATCGTCGTACTGTTGCGACGAAAACTCTGGCCGATGCTTCTTCTCTGGACACCCGTACCTTTCTATATGCTCTCGATTGCCTACAACGGGGTTCCTATATTCCTGCCGATCTGGTGGCCGTTTTCCTACTACAACGTCCGTTATGGGATTGAGATGTTACCCGCGTTTGCCGCTTTTACCGGCGTTGCCGCCCACGGATGCATTCGTTTTCTCCCGCCGGGGAAATGGAAAGCCGTTGCGGGCGCAGTCTTCATGGCTGGCCTGGCCCTCAGTTACACGCAGGTGTTAAAGCAGGGACCGATCAGCTTCGAAGAAGCCGTGGTAAATGGACGCAGCCGTATCGCGCTCGAGACCCAATTGGCCTTCAGTTTTACTCAGCTACCCAGCACCTCGACTTACTTGATGTATCTGGGCGACCACGTCGGGGCCTTGGAGCGAGCGGGGATCCGGCTTGCGCAAGTGATTCATGAGGGTAATCACCGCCCTTGGAAGCGGCCCTTCGATCCTGAAGGGCTCTGGGAGAGAGCTCTTTCCCATCCCGCCGGCTACGTCGATTATGTCGTCGAAGTGGGGAACGACCCCGTGGCCGAAAAGGTCGACAAACGCGAACTGATGACCCTCGAAGTCATTCACGTGAACGGCCAGCCCCGAGCTATCATCTCCCGCACCCTTCGCGGTAATCAGGCGCGTTAATGTTGTGTCCTGGAGCGGGATAGAGACAGCCCTGTCCGGTGTTAAAATCCGAGCAAATTGTTCAAACGACGCTCCGCCAAGGAGGAAGATGTCGCCAATTGACGCAGATATCGCCAGGCTCTTGCTTGCCAGCTTACTGGGCGGCTTAATTGGACTCGATCGCGAACTGAAACATCGTCCCGCCGGCCTGCGCACGAACCTGTTCATTTGTCTCGGGGCGGCTATGTTTACGCTGCTCTCCGACCAACTGGCAGGTGAGCATACCGGCGACCACACGCGAATCGCCGCCCAAATCATCCCCGGCATCGGTTTCATTGGCGCCGGGTCCATTATTCACGCGCGCGCAGATTTGGTGACGGGGATTACCTCGGCAGCCACTCTGTTCGTCGTGGCTTCGATTGGTATGGCGGTGGGCGCAGGTCGATACGTCGTGGCGCTTGCCACCACGTTGGTGATCCTTGGCGTACTCAGCTTGTTCGGCTTCATCGAACAGTCTTTTGACCTAAAACTGACCCTCCACAGTTACGAGGTCACCGGAGGCAGCGCTGAGGCGGTCATTGCGGAAGCCAACGAAGCGCTCGAGCCCTTGCACCTGATTATGCAAAATGTACAAGTCGCGCCCACGCCCCGACATGTTCGCCTGCATTTTGAATGCGAGGGCACGCGGACGAGACAAAGGCAGGTACTGCGAATGCTCGAGCAATGCGGAGGTTTTGACAGCGTGACCGCGCTCGGTCCGGTGCAGGTCGAATGACTGCGATTCCTTTGGTCAAAGCCAGCGCCTGCGGCAATGACTTCTTGATCATCGAGGGCATGCATGCCCCGCCGGATTTGGTCGCTTCCACGCGTCGGCTTTGCGATCGGCACAACGGTGTGGGTGCCGACGGTGTAGAGTGGCTTTTCCCCACTCCCGACGCCGACATTCGTGCGCGCTTGTTGAATGCCGACGGCTCGGAAGCAGAGATTTCCGGCAATGGCACGCGTTGTGTCGCCGCCTATCTCTGTTGCCAGGAGTCGCGCCAGCGGATCACGGTGCGCACTGGGGCAGGCATCCGCACTTGCTCTTTGACCGCCCGCCATCAAATGAGCTTTGAATTTGAGACCGAGATGGGCGACCCTCAGCTTGGCGATGAGTTTTCGATTAAGGTGGCGTTTGGCGAAGTGCGGGGAGTACCGGTTTCAATGGGCAACCCTCATTTTGTGGTATTTGTCGACCAGTTTGCTCCCGGCTGGCAAGGAGATGCGGCAGAAATAGCCAAGCACCACGATTTTCAATATGGCATCAACGTGGAACTGGTGCACGTCCGCGATCCAGAAAATCTGGAGGTGCGCTTCTACGAGCGTGGGGTGGGAGAGACGCAATCTTCTGGCACCGGTTCCTGCGCTGCCGCCGTTGCCGCAATCTCTCACAAGAAAACAATTTCCTCTGTCTTGGTGCACGCCCCGGGAGGCACGCAGAGGGTGCGCTGGAACGGCCAGGTGTTTCTTCGCGGTCCTGCCCAAATCATCTTTCGAGGGGAATTCCTGGTCTGATATGCGGCCTAGGGCACCCTTAACACGCCTCAAGCCCCGCTCCTTGCGGGCCGGGGACAACATCGGAATTGTCGCACCGGCCAGTTACTTCAAGCGTGAGGAGTTCGAAGCCGGCTGCCAAGCTTTGCATCGCTTAGGGTATAGGCCGGTCTTCAGTGAAGACATCTTCGCCCGCGATCTCTATTTTGCCGGACCGGTCGAGCGACGCAAACGAGAGCTAGAAGAGATGTTTCAGCGCGCCGACGTAAAGGCCATTCTCTGTGCGCGTGGAGGTTATGGCTCCAACTACTTGCTTCAGGAGCTTGAGCCTATGAAGATCGAGCATCCCAAGGTGTTGGTCGGCTACAGTGACATCACCACCCTGCTTACTTATTTTTCGGATGTGGCAGGATGGGTGACCTTTCACGGGCCCATGGTAGCGAAAGATTTTGCCATAAGCGATGGCGTTGATTTGGTCTCTTGGCGAGCCGCTCTCGAAGGTAAGGAATTGACGTCTTTTGGCCTGGACTCGGGGCTGAAGCCGCTTTGCCAAGGCTCAGCCGAGGGTCTGTTGTATGGAGGTTGTCTCTCGATGCTGGTAGCATCGCTCGGCACTCCGTATGAAATTCACAGCCAAGGAACCATACTATTCATGGAAGATGTGGCCACCAAGCCGTTCCAGATCGACCGCATGTTGATGCAGTTGAAATTGGCGGGAAAACTGGCCGGAGTGCGAGGCATCGTATTTGGCGAGATGCTCGATTGCGTGCAAGCTCCAAACCAAGGCTACACACTAGAAGAGGTCATGGTGCGAGTGGTCCAAGATCTCCAGGTGCCTACCGCCTACGGACTGCGCTCCGGACACGTCTCCCGTCAGAACATCACGTTGCCCATCGGCGCGCGCGTTCGCTTGACCGTACAAAGTTCTGGCGCAACGCTCGAAATGCTCGAACCCGCAACCGTGGCATGAGTGGTTGTCGAGGACGCGAAGAATGAATCTCAACCAACACATTCATCTGATTGGAATCTGTGGTACGGCCATGGCATCTCTGGCGGGTATGTTAGCGGAACGGGGTTATCGTGTGACCGGTTCAGATGCAGCGGCCTATCCTCCAATGTCGGAGTTTCTTGGGTCGTTAGGCATTCCAGTGGCGCAGCCTTTCGCCCGCGAGAATCTTGATCCCCAGCCCGACCTGGTAATCGTTGGAAATGCGATCTCTCGAGGCAATCTGGAACTTGAACACGTACTCGACAACCGAATTCCGTTTTCTTCTTTGCCGCAGTTGTTGCACCAGGAGTTCCTGGCGGGCAAGGAGGTTTTGGTAGTTGCCGGAACGCACGGAAAAACCACTACCACTTCCATGCTGGCTTGGATTTTCGAAGTGGCCGGCAAAGCCCCTTCGTTTCTGATCGGGGGAATTGCGGAGAATTTCGGACGCAGCTTTCAACTCGGGCAGGGAGAGCACTTCATTCTCGAAGGCGACGAATATGATACCGCCTTCTTCGACAAAGGTCCCAAGTTTCTCCACTATTTTCCAGACTCGCTCATTCTGACCTCAGTCGAATTCGACCATGCCGACATCTACCGGGATCTTGAGGCCGTGGAAACATCGTTCCAGCGGCTGGTCAACCTAGTCCCCCGGCGAGGACGCATTTTGGCCTTCGACCAGGGGGAAAGCGTTTCCCGGGCCATCGCCCGTGCCTACTGTCCGGTCGAGCGCTATGGGGCGGGGGAGCGAGCCGCCTGGTCGGTTCGCAACCTGCGACTCGGAGCTGAAGGCACCGCTTGGTCAGTTTGGCACCAAGGTCGCCATTTTGCCGATTTTGAATTTGACTTGGCTGGCGAATACAACGTTTGGAACGCAACTGCCGCGGCCGGGATCTCGGCTCACCAGGGCATCAGCGCCAACACGATTGCCCAAGCATTGGCAACTTTCAAAAGTGTCAAGCGCCGCCTGGAGGTGAAGGCGGAAGTGAATGGCATTACCATCATCGATGACTTTGCTCATCACCCCACCGCCATCTCCGCGAGTTTGGCGGCGCTGCGGGCGCGCTACCCAGGCAGGAGGCTTTGGGCCATTCTGGAGCCGCGTTCGAACACGTTACGGCGAAATATCTTTCAAGACGAGCTTAAGAAGAGTTTGACCTTAGCCGATGAAGTGGTGGTTGCCAATGTGTTCAAATCCGAATCCCTTGCCGAACAAGAACGGCTGGACGTGGATGCTATCGCCGCTCAGCTAATCGGTGCCGGCCGGCGCGCGCGAGTCTTGGCTGACGCCGATAACATCGTGAAGGTCTGTGCTCCCGAGATGCGAGCCGGAGATGTAGTGGCCATCCTTTCAAACGGAGGGTTTGGAGGAATTTACCAGAAACTTCCCGCCTGTTTGGCCTCGCTAAACTCGACAACCGCGTCTGCCTTGGAGATGAGATCCCGCCAGTGAACAGACCTGGCGTGCTTGCTTGCTTGGTGATTGCCATGGTTTGCCGAGCCCCATCCGCCGGCCAACCCATTCGGTATGTGATCTCCCTTGAAGATCCTGAGCGGCACCTGATCGGAGTAGAAATGGAAATTCCTCCGGGCGGCCCAATCTATCACTTACAGCTTCCGGTATGGAATGCTCTTTATCAAATCCGTGACTTTGCGCAGTATCTGAGCTCTATCGGCGCGCAGGATTTTCTTCGACAGCCG
>JAFAPG010000264.1 GCA_019247235.1 Acidobacteriota bacterium | reverse complement strand
TGAGGTGCCTGACGTGCGGGCGATCCGGCGGAAGCTGCGCATGTCACAATCGGAATTTGCTGAGAGATTTCGGATTCCGCTGCCGACGCTGAAAATTGGGAGCAGGGCCGTCGGCAACCGGATGCGCCGGCGTCAGCCTATCTTCATGCAATTGCTCGCCGCCCGAGAGAAATCAGCGAAGCTCTTAGTTGTAACTAGAATTGATTGGAGCGAGTTCTATGGGCCTCTGGACAAAAGAAGATAATTTGTCGAGAGTTAAAGCGCAAGAAGAAGTTATGAACCCGCAACCAAGAAGCACCATCAATTAACCGGAGTATTTAAGTCTGTGGCCTTCGCCACCGGCTCAATCTTCACATGGGCAACTCCACTCTTCGTCAATCCGATTTTTCGTGCCGCTGCCGGTGATAAGTCAATAGCGCGTCCCCGCTTATGCGGGCCACGATCATTTATTTTAACCTCAACCGACCGCCCATTACGCAAGTTGGTCACACGCACGATTGAATCCGGCGGCAGCGTTCTTGAAGCAGCTGTGAGACGGTTCGGATCGAAACGCTCACCGCTAGCTGTTGGTTTGCCTACGTAACCGGGTCCGTACCAAGATGCGGTCACGATTCGAGTGGCGCCTAAGCTCTTGTCTCTACGAGAGTGTTTGTTTGATCGAGGTTGTATAGGTTGTAGTAGAAACATGACCTGACCGTGCGAGCGGACCGTGTACAGACGCGGTATGCGCACATCCAACGGCGAAGACCATCGCACATCCAATCAGTGCGATAAGACGGAGAAGCGAGCCGAAATTTGCAGCCGTGGGAAGGGAAGGGTCTTGTGATCGAATAGAAGAAGGGAAGGTCCTCGTAACATCTTCATCGAACGACACCTCCAAGGGCTTTGGGCTTTGGAGGACGCAATGCTAATGCCAGGCAAATTGTGAGAACTGCAGCTCGACGCTGACGCGCGGAAATATGGGCGACTTTAGCCTACGTGATTTCTTCAGGAGTAATGCGTATTGCGAGGTGTCCCAGATTAAGCTTCAGAGAGGTGAGCGGCTTTTGAAACGACCGTCAATTGAACCGAGAACTCTTGCTCAAAATCATCTGCTACGCCGTAAGCACCGGGTGAAAGTATGCACTGTTCCAATGTGGCGCTGATAATCGATGCTCAGATCAATGGCCTACACATTCATTCACTGCTGCGACGGCTGCCACGAACGCGCTCGATAACAAGGCCGATATCGCCAAGGTCCAAGAGTGGCTTGGCCATGCGAATGTGTCGACGACCAGGCTCTACGATCGGCGCAAGACCAGGCCCGAGGACAGTCCGACTTTCCGCGTCAGATATTAAAAAGTACAGCCTTGTCCCAGTAAGAACCAGGAAGCTAAGTCCGCTTGCAGCGATCGCTAGGATCTGGCGGACGCATTCTTGAGGGGAGCAGCTGACAAGTTTGCGTTGCCGCCTTAAGCAATGCGCCAGACTGCCATGCTCGCAATGGCGGTGCTGTTCACCCTTACGTCGGGTGTGAGGATGAGTTCGAGCACCTTAACCTGATCCAAATTGACTTGGTAATTCTCAACCTCGCTGGTCGTACCCGGCGGACTGAAGTTCCACTGCTGTCGGACAATTTGTTTAAACGGCCCCACCATTTCACTTGACGCCCGCAAGACGAATTCATGGGTTCGTTCCACACGCTCTTCTATAAACTGTAGTTTTGTCCGTCGTAGGGGAATGATTTGGTTGAAGATCAGTCGAATGATCTGCTCGTCCCTTTCGGCTGCGCGCCACCCACGCCCTGCTCCGTCCGGCAGGAGTGCGCCCTCAATTGGATAATCAGGGTCTTCCGACGTAAGCTCAACTTCTGCGAGTTGTGCAATGTCGAGCCACTTTTCGTAAGAAAGCAGGTCACGACCCATGGCAGAGTGGCCGATTATACGTTTGATCATTGTTATTCCTCCGCTGCAGGTGCCAATCGTGATCGGGCAGGAAGCGTCGCTCGGGTGCTGCGGCAGATTGTCAGGATGGAAACCGGACTGGAGGACGAGTTGAGAGCCTTGTGGGGTACCCCTATGAACAGTCGGCTGCGTCCGAGGTTGAATATATCTTCAAGCATGCCGAGTAGGCGCTCATCTATCATCGCGAGTGCCGCGCGCGTTCGGCAGTACCGTTGGGGGAGGCTCAACCTGAAAATCGATCAAGATGGTATTGCGGTTTCCATCAGCGCATTGGCCGAATAACAAGCTTGGCCTCCCTTACCATTACCCTGCGACCAGCCGGACCTCGGAAGCTCTACTTTGCAAGCCTAACCTATTTATAGCAAAAGGGACATGCAGTCATCAATCGGTATGCTCGTATGGGGCATGG
>JAFAPG010000260.1 GCA_019247235.1 Acidobacteriota bacterium | reverse complement strand
AACGGGACCAACGCAATTTCGGATGTGACCGCGAATTTTACGACACACTCTACGGCACAGTTACCAAACAATAAACTTGGTAAGTGATTATTTACATGGTGGGCAGTGCAGGACTCGAACCTGCGACCTCCTGCTTGTAAGGCAGGCGCTCTAACCAGCTGAGCTAACCGCCCAAGTCTTGGGCATGAATACTAGAATCTCGGTGCAACCGTGCGTCATCTTTTTGCGGCTTTCTGTTCGGCTCGGTCCTGCGTTGAGGACATAGCGATGAGGCGAAGAACGCCGCGCCTGGCGGTCAGCACCATATATGTGCTCAAATCCCATTATATTGATCCTAGCACGACGACAAAAAGCGTAAGAAGCGGCGCGCAAAATCTAGATCCAAAAGCCAGCCTATGAACTGGTTGCCGATTAGATCAACCACGATCCTGGCAGCACGGCGCGTTGGCCAATGGCTGCAGATTGCCATGGGCATCTGGTTCGTTGCACCGTCGGTCTTGGGTTGGCGGTCATGTTGTCCTGTCAAATTGGATTCCCACCCATAAAACTATATTGCGGCCGAGCGTGTGCATCTGTCGAAACAGGCTCCTAGTTGCTGGGAGCGCGACCACCGAAGCAGAATTCGAGACTTAGGTGGTACTCGAGACAAGATTGGCTAACTGGGAAGCGCCGGCAGACACTGCAAACGTTCTTTTTAGGCGCGTTTATTTCATGCGATGGGATGATCTGGCAAGCCGAGCAACTACTGCCAGGGCGATCGCGATCCTCGCGTCTCCTCCCGTCAGCAGAAATGACATATGAAGAGGCCCTGTGATACGATTCTCGGCCATCAATAGGCACTTGTCCGTCATGTTTCTTAGGTTACAACAGCATGAGCGACATCGTTAAAAGTCTGAACCTTCCCTTTACTGTCGCCTTTTTAATCGCCGTCGGAATATCGAGTTCGGTCGGTAACTGGATTGTGGAGCACGTGCTGCGTTGGCGCCTCAGTAGGCCGGAAGTAAATCTTGAAGGAGAGGATCCTCTTCACTTACCCGAAGCAAAAAATATAGGAAAACTCGAGCGCATTCTGTATATATGGGCCGTTATGTTCTCGGAATATCATCTAATTGCCGGATGGCTAGTTCTAAAAGCCTTCTTTGATTGGCAAGCAGGCAGAGAACAAGCGGAAGGTAGAGAAGACGCTCGAACTTTAAAAGAGTCGACTCACACGGAGAGACAACGGAACGAGCAGAGCCATAAGCGGAAATTAACGGTGCTACACATCTACGTAGAAGGAAATGGGTTGTCTCTGCTGGCGGGTCTATGCTCTGGAGCGGTCGGAAATTTTCTGTTTAGACTCATAAATGCGCGTTGGGCATAGTACACATTTGGGAACTTGCGGCGCTTGAACGCTGAATGTCCCCACAAACCGAGACGCAGGAGGGTGCCTGGAATGATTGCAGAGGTGTGCATCACGGCCGCGGTTGAAGAGCTCGCCGATGCCCGGCGCTCTCCGGTTCTCTCCTCAGTTAATGCATGTGGGAGAGATGGACGAGCACGCTTGTGCCTTCAACCTCCCTCCGCTTTGCGAACTTGAGATAATACAGCCTTTGCGAGCTCCGCAAATCATCTGGCAGGGACGATTGATTCGATCTTTTCGTTACCTACTGCTTGAATGTCTCGAGGCAAAGGGGTGCCGACGGCAGCAGCACCCCGTTTGCAGGCAAGCTCTCAGACTAGTCTCTTCCACGATCATTATCATCTTCACCATGCGGACCGATGCAGACGAAACTCCCGGCACTATTGGGATCCCCGCCCTTGTACTTCGCGATTGCCGGGTAGGGACACAAGCGGCGCGTGAAGGTTCCCGGGTTTACGCTGTTTTCGGCAGCATGCAGAGGTTGCGGATCCGTGGTTGCCACAAAGTGGTCGGGAGCTATGCCCTTTTCCACCCATCGCATCAGTGCCACTACCGCGTCGTGCTCTGGATCGAGCGAGACTGGAACGACTCCGGATTGACCAAAGTTTACTGCACCGGCACCGCCGGCACAGTGATTCATTCCAGGAACCATGAAGAGTCGGTCAAAATTGCCCGTGGCCTCCAGCCCGCCATTCGCTTCAGTTACCCGCTGGAAATAATCGATCGATCCACGCGGGAAGATTAGCTGATCCGTCCAGCCGTGATACGTAATGATCTTCCCACGATGGCGACGGAAGCCTTCGAGGTTGGGGTCGTCCGCGCTGAGGAAGAGCGGGCCGACAGGGGTCATCGCCTCATCGTGAAACTTCTCTCGCGATTGCTCAAAGCCTTCCTTAAAACTGGCAACGTCGAGCGTTTGCCAATCGAAGCTAGGATTCTGTTTTATCCAAAGACGCCAGTGATCAAGGCTGATGGTGAAAGGCGCCGTGTTGGCCAAACCGGCGAAAGAAGTGCCGGGCTCGAGTCCATACCATAAGAACTCGCCGTGGGGTCCGCGTGCGCCCCGCCAGATTTCCTTAACAGCATCTGCCTCAGGATCGCTCAGGCAGCTGCTATCTGTTGGAGCACCGGCTCTGCCGCAAATTAGCTCATGCGGATCGAAGTTGCACTTGCGTGGGTCACCGATGACCCCGTCGACAACACCGTCCTTGGCGTCGCACCTTTTGATAGCCGCTGCCGTCACGGCATTCAGCTTGGTTTGAGAAATGGGTCCGCCGGTGTTGAGCTTCATTGCCAACTCGGGCCAGAGCTCTGCGGGAATGAAGCGATCCCAATTAAAGGCGGGGGCACCGGCAAGAATGCCGTCGTAGTCGTCTGGATAGTGCTGAGCTTCCATCCATCCTTGACGTCCGCCGGTCGAACACCCGTTCCAATACGAGTACTTCGGCCAGTCACCATAGTATGCCCTGATCACGTCCTTCGCTTTGAGCGTCATCTGGTGTTCAGAGCGCGAGGCGAAGTCGACGATCAATCCCCAGTTCAGTTCATCGCTGGCTGGGTTAAGCGCAAACCCACCCCCGCCCTGGGCCCCATTGGCACCGCCCTGTCCATTAGCGGTTCCGCCGGCAGGATGACCGGTGTCGGTTGAAGCCGTAGCAAACGGACCGGTTACCGAATCGCCGACTACGGCGGCAGCAAGCGCAGAATATGAGATGCCGCCGGCATAGCCGCCGCCACCCTCTGCCTGGAACCGACGGTTCCACTTGTCTGGATTGGGAAGCCACACTTCGATGTTAAGTTGCGGCGGGGTGAAGTCGAGTGAATCCATCGTGATCTGCACCCGGCAGAATGCGACCGGCACAGCGGGTCCCGGTGGCAGGCCGGGAAAGGGTGGTGGTGTAAGGAAGGTATTGGCTGGAACCGAAGTCGCCGTAATCGATGTTACATCGGCAAGTGAAAGGTTCGAAAGATCCGTGCAGCGATCTGCCTTTGCAGAGAGGGCGCCGACAGCGACTTGCAGTACAACGGCACACAGAACCGTCAAAAATTGGAAATGCTTTGCCTGAAACGACATGGTTTCCTCCAAATCCAAAAGAACCTGAGTCATTGCGCGCCCTACCCCGAAGTGTGTTAAAAGCGCACTTTGAAGCCATACTGAAACTGAAAAGGATTTAACGTTTGACGTGGTGTGTCGAAGAGCAGCAACGGATTGAGAGAACCCATGGTGCTCGGAAGTGCCGACGGGCTGAAGCTTGAAGCGGGCAAATCACATCCACAGACCGTGTTTAGGTCGGTCACATTCAGCCGATTGCTGACGTTAAAAAGGTCGAAAGTGAGTTCCCCCGTGACATGCTCCCGGAACCGAATGTTGCGTCCTACACGCATGTCCCAACTGAAGATCGTGGGTCCCTTAAGCGTGTCTCGGCCAAGCGTCCCGGGTCGATCGTTGAGAGAATTGGTATCACCGTTGGCGTCGATACCGGCGTAGATGTTGTAAAACTGTCCGCTCTGCCCGCTCACTAAGGTGCTGAACCGGAAATCGTGTAACACGCGTACGGTGCTGGGCACGGCACTGACGAGACTCACGGTAACGCGCTGCGGCACCGTTTGCCGCGAAACCGCTCTTTCTAACCGTCGGTCCTGCTCTTGTGGGAAGTCCGCCAAGTTAGCGACAGACTCGTAGTTGGAAATCGCACGCTCGAAGGTGTAACTCCCATGCAGGCTGAACCCATGGGACAAGCGTTTCTCAATTTCGGCGGTGCCACCATGATAGAGGGACGTTCCGCCACTATCTTCTATGTAGAACAAGGTGCCGAGGTTGGGAAAGCGGGCGTTGGTCGGCCCTTTGCACACTCCGCCAGCGGTGATGCTCTTTCCGTAGCACGCCTTCCCTCCGTCGACCACTCCTATTTGCTGCGCGTTTAGATTGCCCGAAATAGCATTCTGATGGACTGCGTGAACGTACAAGTAGCTTGCTTTTATCGCAATTCCACCGCGAAGCTGGTGCGAGAGCGTCACACTGCCTTGCTCGCTGTAGGGAATTTTCAAACTGCTCGTGGGATTGTCGGCAAAGGCCGGAAACACCACCGGAGGTGTTCCTGGAGCACAGTTCCCCCAATTTGGCGGTCCAGGAGGCGAGACAAAGACGCCAAGTGGAAGCAGACAGGGCACCTGCCCGGTGCTGAGGAAGTTGGTCATCGACTGCTGGGGTGTCCCAAGGTTCAACACCTGAGGCTGGATGGCGTCGGGAAAGCGGCCGAGTACCGGCGCAATTCCCGGATACCCGAATTGGTTAGCCAGGGTGTTGGCATTGGGCAGCGGCCCTTCGCCGAGCCACTGCGAGGTGGCGAAGTCTTGTCCGATGCTCGAAACCAGCGGTCCATCAAATAGGCCAAAGCCCGCGCGGAGCACGGTGCGATCAGTGATGGCAAATGCCAGCCCAACACGCGGCTGCACACCGTTATAAGGCTCCTTGGGAACGAACTGCGATGGATAACTCTCAACGTCGTAGCGCAGACCATAGGTAAGCGTCAGCTTGGACGATGCCCTCCACTGGTCCTGAGCAAAGAAACCGTAGCCGTTGTGGTCAATGTCGCCGAACGTATTCGGTAACCAGGCAGGAGGAACGTTACTGCTGAACACATTCCGCCCGGCTGAGGGGTGGGTGACAGTCACAGTGGGGTATCCGGCGGAGCCCTGCAGAATCGGCGTCCAAAATTGGACCGGCACAGGAAGGCCGTTGTTGAAAGGAGCAACATTGGATGGTGCGCCAAAAGAGTTTGCACACGCAGGCTCATTGGCCAGGAAGCAATCAAAATTCGTAAACAGGACGCGCGCCGGGAAGAACAGATTCCATTGATATCGATCGCGAAAATTTTCAACCTCCGCGCCAAATTTCACTTGGTGCCCACCGGTTAGAAATGAAAGGTTGTCAGATCCCTGTACCAGGCTTTCACGATAAAAATCAACATCGGAGGTACTCTTGCCAGTGAGGAGCAAGTTGGGGACTTCGAGATCAGGATCATTGAAAGCGGATGGGAAGTTAAAAGTCCGCCGCGACCACGAGAGTCGCGCTTCATTCACCACTGAGGATTTCAAGATAGCCGTGTCGCTACCCATGAAGGTCTGGTCCATGACGGTGTTGTTGCGCGATGTCGAAGGTCCGGGTGAGCCCCGGCCATTGCCGCCTAGAAAGCCGTCGGCGGTTGAATGCAGCATGTTGTAGCGGAGCGCGAATGTATTGTTGCCAGTGAAATGATGATCGAGCTTTCCTAAAAAGCCATCGTAGTTGTTCGTGTGCAGAATGCCCAGATTCTCGGGCGTGATCCCCAGGCTGGCCTTCGTAGCGTTGATAGCGGCGATATTGTTCAGAACTACCGTAGAGTACTGGTTCGTTTGTGCCCGCCGCTGGCCTTCATAATTAAGGAAGAAAAACGTCTTATCTTTCATGACCGGTCCGCCAAAGGTTGCGCCGTATTGGTTCTGCTGTAAGCGTGGGTCGCGGGGGTTGAGCGTATAGGGCTGGTTCAGTGCCTGATTCATTCCGAAAAAGTATCCTGAGCCGTGAGAATCATTGCTTCCCGATTTGGTGACGATGTTTACAAAGCCCGCGGAAGCGCGCCCGTATTCTGCAAGGTAGGTGCTGTTAAGCACCCGGAACTCCTGCGCGGCCTCTTGCGAAGGAGTCACATGGGGCAATCCCGTGAAGGTTTGAACATTATCGGCGCCATCGACCAGAATCATAGTGTTGAGTTCGGGCTGGGCAGCAAACGACAGCCGTGGCGCTGCCGCCTGTCCCACACCCGTGTCCGGCTCTTTGAATGCGCCTCCGCCGACGTTCTCGCGGCCCGGCGCGACTCCGGACGACAGCTTGGCGAAATCGACGAAGTTGCGTCCGAGAACTGGCAGCGACTCGATACTTTGTTCGGTAACCTCACGGCTTAGATTTGAGCTGGTGGTTTCAATAAGAGGTTCGGTTGTGTTGACCGTGATTACCTCGTGCACTGAACCCGGGGTAAGCGTTAGATCTAAACTGGTGGTGCCCCCAACCGTGAGCACCACGCCTGGCTGAACGGCGGCCTTGAAACCTTCACGTTCAACGTGTATTTCATAGGTACCCGGATCAATGTTGGTGAGGTCGTATCGCCCCTTGTCATCGGCTTCGGCAGTTCGTGACACGGCCGTGGACGAGTTGGTCAGGGTAATCCTTGCGGCGGGCAGGACCGCGCCTGAGGTATCGCGCACCGTTCCTGAAAGCGTCGCTGTCGGAGTTTGGGCATTCCCAAGTACGCTCCAACCCAACAGCACAATCATGGCAAAAATCTTTTTCATATCGAGCCCACGCATTTGCTGAGTTCTCCTGTAGCCGTATATGTGGTTTTGAAACTACCTTGGTGAACACCTTGCTGCCTTGTCAACTTCGTAATGACAAAAACCTGGCAGGTAACCGAAAGGTTAAGATCAATTCCGTTCCGTTTTGGTACATTCCCGCAAAAACGGTACAGATGATGGCCGAAGTTGCAACTGCGGTAGCTCACGCGCTGTCCTTTGTACCTTGTGCACGGCACACTCCTAGAACTCTGCCGAGTCGATATGCGCCGCGACCGTCTCGCTCAGGTTTGACTAGGCTACTGAATCCACTCACAATTCAGTTTGTCCAGCTGTAAAGCAAGCCGCCGACTTGCGGCTGATTGTGAGCTTTGAAAGGCGAGCTTAGCTCAGTGCTGTTTGCTGGCCTGGGGGGCCGGTTTCGGACTGGGCTTTTTTGCCGTTCCGGCGTGTACGCTGCCGGCGTGAAGGATGGTAATTTTATTGATCTTCACGGGATCCTCTGGACGGTCGTTATTATTTTGATCGCGCGGCATTGCGGCGATCTTTTTGACCAGGTCAACACTAGCATCATCGCATTGTCCAAAAATTGTGTAATGTCCATTCAGCATATCCGCTTGACGGCCGGTGAACGCCTGCTCAGTAATGAAAAACTGAGACCCGTTGGTGTCCGGGCCGGCATTGGCATAAGCCAGGCGGCCGGCCCGGTCAAAGTTGAGATCCGAAGAAGTTTCGTTTTTGAACTTGTACCCCGGATCGCCGGTTCCAGTAGCCAAAGGATCGCCGCCCTGGATCATGAAGCCAGGGATAACGCGATGAAAAATCGTGCCGTTATAGAGTGGAATTCCATGCATTTCCTTCCCGCTTGCCGGATTGATCCACTGCCTCGTACCCCGGGCCAAACCGATGAAATTCGCTACCCCGATGGGGGCCTTGTCGGGGAATAAGGTACAGGTCATTTTTCCTGCCGTGGTATCGATTATCGCGGTTGGCGGACTTGGCTGAGCCGTGGTCTTTTTCACCGGGGGATGCGACGGGGTGCTGGTTTGCGCGGCCAGAGGTATCGATATGAGGACCAAGACGATGAGAATGGCTTTATACATGGGACTCCTAGGATCAGAAATGGAAAACTGCCATTTTACGACACTTTGCTGATG
>JAFAPG010000949.1 GCA_019247235.1 Acidobacteriota bacterium | reverse complement strand
GTCTTCGCTGCCGCCGTTGTCGCAGGAGTCGTACCAATCTTGCCCTGGCGAAACTCTTCGCCAGTCTCCCGCATGGCGCGCAACAAAGCTCCCCAGTCTTCAAAATCTGTGGCGAATATTTTCCCGACCATTCGTCGCGTGAGTTCCGGAACCAAACGGTTCAGTTCGACCGGCGGATATCCCATTTCGTCGGCTAGCCGTGCCCAATAAAGGTTATTCGAGTCCCAGGACTCAGCCAGCAATCGGCTGGAATACCCGGCAAAAGCGGGAAACGGCTTCACATTTAACAGCTCTCGGGTGTAACTCTGAGTGAGAGTTCTATGGGGAACGCCGAAGTCTCGGGAGATACGCTCCCAACTCAGCTCCTCGCCGTGTTGTTTCAACAGGCGCTCTAATTCCTGTCCGGCCGCTCCCCAGACGCTTGAATCCGGCGAGTAGCGCCGGCGAAACTCAGCCGTCAAATAGAGAGTGTCCGCCGGAGTGGTTTCCGAAATCGCTTCCTGAACGTGCCCGAGCTGAAGGGCCTCCTCAAGTCGCGAGGCTCTTTGCGGTAGCATCCGGTCGGAGAGAATCTCCATGACTTTCTGCCGCAGCTCCGGGTTCGAAGTCGAACTACGCAGCAGTTCCTCCCCAGTCACCTGATAGAGGGCCACGGCGTGAAGTTCGCTTCGGCTTACATCCCACCAGCGTGGAAAGATGGCATTGGCTAGCAAACCGGGCACCGCTTCTCGCCAGATCAGCGCTTGTACATTTTCCGGTGAGATGAAGTCTTGTTCGGCTTCAGAGAGAGCATAGGGCAAATCCGCGAGAGAACCTACGAAGTGAGCTCCGCCACCGGCTGGCGAACCCTGACCGAACAGCTGCGGGGCTCGCCACAACTTGTCCAGGCCTACTACGGTGTCTCCGGAAAAATCGTGAGAGCGCACAAACAAAGGATTGTTATGCAACAGCTGTGCGCCCGGAGGTTCGTAGTAAGCATAATTGAGACCCACTAGCGTGTCTCGCAAGAAAGGGGCAAGTTGGCCACGAGCCTCCTCGATCTGCGCACGCGTAGGCGAGCTCTTGAGCACCTTGGACAAGTCGGTTTGCATTTGTAACTCAGTATGACGGTTGTTATAAATGCCTGCAGCCCACTCGCTTCTCTCCGAGGAGGTGAAGATGGGGCGAGGCATTTCAAATTCCCGCAATTCGCCAGCCAGCGGAAGCAGGGTGCTGGGTGCTGTGGTACCTTTAGAAACTGCATTGAGACCCTCACCCAAGGCCAGCAGAGTATCGAGAGAGACCAGTCGCTGACCGTCCATGACTGAGCGAATACCCTTGGCCAGGTCATCGTGAATTCGTTGTCCCTCAGGATCGCTTTGCCGGGGACCGGCAAGCAATTCAATGATCTCGTCTTGGGAAACGTGAGCCTTACCGGTTGCCGCCTCCGATAACGCCACCAGCGAACTATGTCCGGCGTCAAAAAGCTGTGCGGCGGTCGTGACCTTGGCGAACGGCCGCGTGACTCCTTGCCAGGATTGGTTCAGTTTGGCGGTCGTAATTTGTCGTTGGCGAGCCAGGATTTGCCAAAGTCCTACGCTGGCCTGAAAAGCCCCCATGGCATTCCCGCGCAAGGTGTGGTTCGAAATCTTATCCAGCGAATCGGCGGTGGTGACGAAACTGGTGAGCGAGGCATCGTCCAGCGGGGAAAATTCAGAGAAGATCAAGTACTGATCATTGTATTGATCGTAGCGCTTGGCCAGAGCACGCAGCGTTGCCGAACTGAGACGGTGATGTGGTCCCCGCCGGCTATCGAGCTCGGTAAAGAGCAGATACATCTGCAGCGGACCAGCATCGGTTTCTAAGCGGGACAAAGCGAACATGGCTTCGAGCAGCTGATCGGAATGGCTCCAGTGAGCCGAGCGTTTTCCCCAGTCCCGCACGATCTTGTACTCCGACTTCTGATTCAAGATCTCCTTCCACATGTTCAGATCGCCGGGTACCATGGGCTGACCATCGGAGTCCCATTGCACTTTGGTGAGCAGCAACAGCAACCCTGGAGCGAGGCGAAAGGCTGGGCGGGCGGCATCGGAACTGATTTCGTTTCCACGAAAGGCGAGGTAAAACTGTTTTAGGCGATGCAACTCGACAAAATGTGCCTGCTGCTGCTGGTTGACGCGAGCAAGAGAGTCATAGTAGGCGGCCAGCCACCCATTATCTTTGCTGAGCAGCTTCGGTACGAAATCCCCGGGGGACTCAGGACTGGCCCCGACTAGATCTTTCCATGCCGCTTCCGCATCGCTTCCACCCGGGACCTGCACCCGCCCCGATCGGATGGAAATGTGGCTACCATAAAAATCCAAGTCGGCGGCTACTGGCAGAAGCTTTTTTAATCCTACGGTTTCTAAAAGAGCGTTCGAAGTCTCGGCATCGGTCCGCGAGAGTGCCCAGTAAAGACGAGCGAGAAGTGGATGGTGAAGCAGTAGTTCCACCAGACCGGAGCTGTCTTTCCGAGTGGGTTTCAACACCGACTTCCAATCGCTTTCTGTGAATAGGATGGGAACTTGGGTTTCGGGGAAGTGATAGCTAAAGGCCTTGTTCTCGCGCAGCGCATCTTCAAGCGCGGGTAAGGGGAATCCGGAGTCAGTGGTCAAGAAGGCTCGCTCGGCATCGGCTGTGACCAGTGATGTCGTATTCTGGCCGCAGTCGGAGCGCAGCTTATAACCGAGAACGTGTAGCAGCGCGCCGGCATCAGCGCAGCCAGAGATACCGATGTTTCCGTCCCGCCCGGCCATTGCTGCTAGTTCTTTGGTTTGGTTTACATATCGGGCTAACAATATGAGAAATTCGGTCGGGCGCCCTCCGTCGCGCCACCCAATGTAGCCCTGGACGTAGACATTGCGCGCGAGCAGTGGAATCAATTCTTCGGGTGAGGCTTTCTGGCTGATACCAGCCATTCGCATCAGGGACCGCAAGGGCCCGTGGATAAGAATTTGCCCTGACGAAGAAGGCGTGCGCATCTCGGTGCTTCGTCGCTCATCCCGGTCCACCGCTGAGAGTCGAGCCGTCGTCTGAGCGCTCGCCGTGAGGGAGCAAAAAATGTATGCGAACACGATGAAAACAAAGGCAGGAAGACGACCCGGGAATGGCATGGCTGGAGTCCTCTCTCCAAATCTGGGAGACGAATTTTAATCCACCAGCGAACCGGCATTCTAGCGTTTTCTGCGATCTAGGCGAAAGAAGGTGGCAGAAACCGAAACCGCTCGCCGGTCGTGCACTAACTACACTGCTTTAGCATGGTCTTCACATTCAGCTCTTGACCGACATGAATCATACCCCGACAATTGCCTGCCGGTAAGAGAGCGGCAAAAAATATTTGTAAATAAAATAAGCGCAGGGAGCGCGAGGTCTACCTAACATGCTGAATCTACCGGCAGGATGTCGCTGCACTTCGAGGCACGGACCCCGCCTACCCGTCAGCCGGGCTCAGTTTTGTGCGTTTCCTTGCCCGCCGGCCAGGGCGGCCACTTACCCAGGCAATCGCAACGCTGGTT
>JAFAPG010000914.1 GCA_019247235.1 Acidobacteriota bacterium | reverse complement strand
CACACTCGTGTGCTTGCTGGTTTTGTGCTCCTGCAGCGACAAAGCCAATCAATTATCGGAGGTGAAGCTGCAGGGAGCGGGAGCAAGTTTTCCCGCCCCCCTCTATAACCGGTGGTTTAAGGCCTACGGTGGCGCTCACCAGAACGTTATGGTGGATTATCAATCTGTTGGCAGCGGCAATGGTGTGAAGAGCGTGATCGACCACACAGTTGACTTCGGCGCCAGCGACGCTGCCATGAAAACCGACGATATGGCCAAAGTGCAGGGCGGTGTGCAACTTTTCCCCATGACTGCCGGCAGTATAGTTCTGGCCTATAACCTCAAAGGCGTCGACAACCTGAAGCTCTCGCGAAAGGCCTATTCTGGAATATTTCTGGGTAGGGTAAAGCGCTGGAACGACCCGCTGATTGCGGGCGCAAATCCGGGTGTTAACTTGCCCGATTTGCCCATCAATGTGGTCGTCCGCGCCGACGGCAGCGGAACTTCATTTGTTTTTTCCAAACATCTGAGTGCTGTCAGTGAGGAGTTCGGCAAGATGGTAGGTGCGAATACCATGCCTAACTGGCCCGTTGGCACCAAGTCAAAGGGCAACGAGGGGATCACCGCCAGCTTAATGACAACCCCAGGGGCGATTGGGTACATCGAGTATGGCTACGCAAAGAGCCAAAAGGTGCCTTTTGCTGTTCTCGAAAATAAGAGCGGAAAGTATGTGACTGCTAATTCCGCCTCCGGACAAGCAGCTCTGGCCTCCATCACCCTGCCCGATGATCTCATCGCCTGGGCGCCGGATCCGGAGACGGCGGATGCTTACCCGATCGTAACTTACACGTGGCTGATTTGCTACAAGAAGTATCCCGATAAGAACAAGGCCCAGACGCTCCAGGAGCTTATCAAGTACGCGCTTACGGACGGCCAGAAGGACGCTGAATCCCTCGGCTATATTCCACTGCCTGATAGTGTGGTCGCCAAGGCAACTGCCGCTGTGCAGAACATTACTGCAGATTGAGCTAAAAGGCGCGCCCATCATGTCCACAGGTCAGCCCGCATCCCATCTCGTTGCCGACCCAAGCCCGGCCTTTCAAGCGAGAAACGGTGAGATCACTCAGGCACCTACCCGCGTGCAGATCGCTGTCGACCGCGCGTTTCGTAGAACCTGCTTCCTCTTTGCCTGCCTCACGATTCTGTTGGTGACATTTATTGTTCTGCGCATTGCATTGTCTGCCATACCCGCAATTCAGCACTACGGAATTGGCTATCTCTCCGGCAGGGTTTGGGACCCTAATGCGGAACGCTATGGCATTTTGGCCGAAATCTGGGGAACGCTGTACACCTCCGTACTCGCGCTGCTGCTTGGCACGGCTTTCGGGGTTGCGGCTGCCATCTTTCTCAGCGAGGAGTATCTCGGGCACGCCGTCTTTGGTTTTCTCCGCCGCATGGAACTGCATCTGCACCCGATCTGGGGCAAGTTACCCGAGCAGCTGGAAGCTCTCCTGAGGAATCTCATCGAACTGCTCGCCGCCATCCCTAGCGTGGTTTATGGGCTTTGGGGGTTGTTTGTATTGATCCCACTAATTCGGCCGGTCTGTCATTGGGTGCATTTGAAACTGGGTTGGATTTCCTTCTTTTCTAGTGACCTGAGCGGCCCGGGAGTGCTGCCAGCCGTTATCGTTCTTGCCATCATGATTATGCCCACCATTGCTGCCATCAGCCGCGATGCTTTGGTTTCAGTTCCGCCAAAGTTACGCATGGCCGCCTATGGGTTAGGGGCGACGCGATGGGAAGCGCTCCTGGCGGTCATTATTCCGACTGCGGCGCGCGGCATCTTCGGGGGTGTGATTCTGGCGCTCGGGCGAGCGCTGGGCGAGACCATGGCTCTGGCCATGCTGGTCGGAAACGCGAACAAAATACAACTGTCGCTTTTCTCCCCAGCGAACACACTGGCTGCGCTTTTGGCAAATAATTTTCCCGAGGCGGGAGCCAAAGAAGTCAGCGTCCTGATGTACGCGGCCCTGGTACTTCTGGGAATAACTCTCGCCGTCAACATCCTGGGTTCGGTGATCATTCAGCGCGCCTCGTTGGCGCCTGTGGAGTAGTTAGGAGCGATGGTAACCGCCAACATTACCCATTCGGGCGATATTCCAAACCCCTTTGCCGGTGTCGACTTCTCACAACTAGAAAAGTCACTGCGGCGCCCGCGAACCTTTGCCAATTTTGCGCTAAACACACTTGTATCAGGTATGACCATGTTCGCCCTGGTGCCTTTGTTCTCTGTGATCTGCTTGCTGATCTGGCGAGGTGGGCAGAAATTAACTGGCTCGGTGTTCGCCCAACTTCCTCCCGCTCCACTGGAACAGGGCGGCGGCTTTGGCAATGCTGTCGTGGGCACATTAGTAATTGTTGGCTTGGCAGTCCTCATCAGTGTTCCCATCAGCTTACTCACGGCTATTTACATTTCCCAGGACAAGGGTACACGGACCGCTGAGGTCGTGCGCTTCTCTGCAAAGGTTCTCACTGGCTTCCCTTCGATTCTCGCTGGAGTGTTTGCCTATGGTGCGATTGTGCTGACAACCGGAGGGTATTCGGCGGTTGCAGGGGCGGTCGCGCTCTCGACATTGATGTTGCCCACAATCATTCTTACGTCGGAAGACGCGATCCGCTCGGTTCCCTCCCGCATGAAGGAAGCCGCAGTGGGGATGGGCGCAAACCAGGCACAAACCGTGTGGATGGTCCTGCTCCCAACTGCTATCCCTGGCATCTTGACGGGTGTGATGCTGGCGGTGGCGCGCGCGGCCGGTGAAACCGCTCCGTTGCTGTTTACGGCGCTATTTAGTAATTACTGGCTCTGGTCGCATGGTCACGCAAATTTAATGCAGCCAACAGCATCACTTGCGGTTCTGATTTACAACTTTGCCGGTATGCCGTTCCAAAATCAGGTTGAGCTCGCGTGGACAGCAGCGCTGGTTTTGGTGTTACTTGTGCTTGCTGCCAATTTGATAGGTCAGAGTCTATCCCGGCGTCAGATCCAGTAATGAAGGAGACCTTATGTCAACGGGCAGTATGGCACTGCGGTTCCCGACCACGCCACCTCCCGGAGCTGGCGGCTTGTCTTCAACTCACGATGAAGTAGTCGTGGATTGCCACATCCGCGAGCTCTACTACGGTAACTTTAAAGCTGTGCGCGACACCGCCATTCCGGTGAAGAAAAATTCCATCACCGCCTTCATTGGCCCATCTGGCTGCGGCAAAAGCACGGTTTTGCGCTGCATTAATCGCATGAATGATTTGGTGCGAGGTTTTCGCTTCGAAGGCCACGTGCGCTACCGCGGACGCGATATATATGACCCATCCGTGGATCCAGTTGCTGTCCGCCGATTTATCGGCATGGTATTTCAACAGCCCAACCCATTCGCGACCAGTATCTTCAACAATGTAGCGTTTGGATTGCGCCTGAATGGGTTCAAAGGTGACAGAGCGGAAAAGATCGAAAAGGCACTCCGTGCTGCCGCCCTGTGGGACGAAGTGAAAGATAAACTTCAGAAGAGCGGACTGTCGCTCTCCGGTGGGCAACAGCAGCGGTTGTGTATAGCTCGCGCCATAGCCACGGAGCCGGAAGTGCTTCTGATGGACGAGCCGTGTTCGGCGCTCGATCCCATCGCAACC
>JAFAPG010000862.1 GCA_019247235.1 Acidobacteriota bacterium | reverse complement strand
TTAATTTTGCTCCCCAGCTCGGGATTGCCTGGGATCCAGGCTCTGGCAAGACCACCTTTCGCGGGGGCATTGGCCTGTTTTACGACAATACCATCTTCAACAATCTCTTTTTTGATCGCCCCTTGCGGCTCGCCAGCGGCTCCTATTTCGTCACCCCGGCGGTTTGTATCAGTGGGGTACCGGGCGCAATTGTCTGGCCGTCGAACCCTGGTGTGCCTGGCACCCTGATCGCGAACGGGGCAGGCGTGGTAAACGGCAATCAGACGGTCTCCCCCACCTGGTGCAACACCCCCATTCGCTTCGCCGCTCCTCTGGCTACTTCGCTCGAGCAGACCTATCAAGCCGCCACCGCGGCCGTGGCTTCAGGGCCCAATTCATCATTCATGGGAAGAGCCGGAGCATTTGCCGGCCCTTATCAGAACGGGCTTAGCTTGCTGGCGCCGAGCTATCAAACCCCCCGCACCGTTGAAATGAATTTGGGTTTCGAGCATGAGTTCCGGCCCGGTCTGACTTTCGTCTTCGATTACTTACGCCAGCCGAGCACGCGGACCCTGCTAGGCATCGATGTAAACCATGGAGGAGCGGCTAGCACCTTCAGCGCGCAAAATGCCCTTAACGATCGCAATCGCGCCCAAGTTGCGAATGCCTGCCCTGCGGGTAGCAATCAGGTGAATTGCATGGTAGCGAAGCTAGGTCCGGCGGGAGCGCTTGAAGCTTACGGCCGTGCCGGTATCGGTGGGCCAGCACAAGTGACCGGAGGGGCACCTTGTTCTTTCTGCGCCTTTCCGGGAATTAACCCCAATCTTGGGGTGAACGTGATGAACTTTCCCGTGGGTCGTTCGCTGTCGAGCAGCTTTAATGTCGCTCTGAAACAACATCTGGGTAGCTTCTTTATCCCCGGAGTCGAGCGCGCCAGTTTCACCGTTTCCTACGCGCACGCCCGTTACGTTAGCCAGTCGTTGGACTCTGATTTCATTAACCAGGCAGCTGATTTTGACAACCCAACTCGTTTTACCGGGCCTACCGCTCTTGACCGCACTCACCAGGTCTCGCTCGGTGGGTATTTCGAACTCCGCAAGTCGCTACGATTGGGAGTGATGGGCCACTTCGACAGCCCGCTTCCGGTGACCCTTACCTTTCCTCAGACCTCAGGCGGCGCCGAAGTGCTTGTGACCGATGTAACCGGCGACGGCAGCACTGGCGATTTAATCCCCGGCAGCAATGTCGGCTCCTACATGCGCAGCATTAAGCCGGGAGGTCTGGCCAGCTTCATCCAGAATTACAACAACACTGTGGCCGGCGGATCGAATCCTGCCACGCCCGCTGGCAATAGGCTGGTGAACGCGGGCATCTTCTCGCTCCAGGAACTTGAACAAATGGGAGGCGTACAACAATCTCTTGCCGGCGTAGTTTCAGATATCGCTGGACTTTCATGGCTTAAGAGCTTCGATGTAAAGCTGAGTTGGGTGCACAGTTGGCAGGATCGTTTCACCTTAGAACCCAGTATCGGTTTTTTCAACATCTTCAACTTCGCCAATTTCGATCTACCCGGCAACACCCAAAGTGGTGTCCTCAACTTCGGAGCCGGAAGTTTGGCCACATCGGCAACCACTCTCCAACCACAAAATACCGTGGGTGGCACCTCCACGAACTTCGGCACGCCAGGAGGCCGAACAAATCGAGCGTCGCTGCAGTCGGGAATGAACGGACAAGGGGCGCCGCGCTCGTTCGAGTTGGGCGTCAAGATCTCTTTCTGAATATCGTCGGGTGAGTGGCTACGCTGGAGGAAGGACGGCTTCTGGCAATGGTGACGATGCCAGAGGACGCTACTTTTCTTTCCTCCAGCCCAGGCGATTGCTATCCATGGACATTTTGACCGTCTGGCCGCCGCAGGCATGACAAACATGCTTGATTAGCCAAGGCTAGCTGATCTTGCTTCGCCACTCCAACGGTGAGCAGCGTGGATTCGCCAAAGGCTAGTCGGGTCAGAGGTGGCATCAGCCTAGCCTGACGCTCGCCACCATTCGGGGTTCCTACTTCAGGTGCAGATTTCCGGCACCGTTCACCACGATTCAAGGTTTCCGCTGGCAAGCGAGAATCAACCTGGCGGGATTAGAAAGCCTGTGCTCGTCCTAGAGCGTACGAACAAGGGAACCGGCCACCGGCCCCTGCGGTCATTCGCCATTTGCGACGCCTCGGGCCTAGAGTCCCGGGCTTTCGCAAGGCAACGCCGGTCAATGTGCGACAACATGCGACACCGAGAGTTGGCGCTGATACAGCTCCGCGTAGGTTCCCTGTTTAGCCAACAGCGTTGCATGCGTACCCCGCTCGACAATTCGTCCATCTTGGATGACCAGAATTTGATCGGCTTTGAGAATTGTCGAAAGCCGGTGGGCAATGACGATTGAGGTTCTCCCCCCCAGAGCTGTTTCGAGCGCCCGTTGTATTGCCGCTTCGGATTCGGAATCAAGATGCGCCGTGGCCTCGTCGAGAATCACAATGTCGGCGCCTTTGAGGAGGAGGCGCGCAATGGCGATGCGCTGCTTCTCACCGCCAGAGAAACGATACCCTCTCTCTCCCACCAAGGTGTCCAGCTTGTCCGGAAGGCTATCGACAAGACCACAGATCTGAGCGTCGCGCAACGCGCATCGAATTTGCTCATCGCTTGCACTGGGCCTGGCATAGAGTAGGTTGCTGCGAATGGTGTCATGAAACAAATGCGCGTCCTGAGTGACGACGCCAATTCGTTCCCGCAGGCAATCTAGCTTGGCATCCCGAATGTCAATCCCGTTAATGCGGATGGAGCCTCGCTGAACGTCATAGAGACGTGGCACGAGATGGGTAATGGTGGTCTTTCCCGCGCCCGATGGCCCTACTAATGCCACCAGTTGTCCGGGCTCAATCTCGAAGCTAATATCCTGAAGCACAGTATTTTGTGCCCGTTTGTCCTGAACAGAAATGGACTCCAGTGAGGCGAGCGACACGTCTGCGGGTGAGGGATAGCGGAACCAAACCTGATCGAAACAAATCCGCGCCGGGGCAGCCGGGATTGTGACGGCGTCTGGTTTCTCTTGAATCATTGGCTTAAGATCGAGCACCTCGAATACTCTCTCAAAGGAAACCAGCGCGGTCATGATGCTGACTTGCACGTTCGAAAGACCCAGCAGCGGAGCATAGAGACGACCGAGATACGAGACCAATGCAACTACGGTGCCGAGGTCCAGCAGGTGCCTCACGGCGAGTATCCCTCCCCAGCCATAGGTGAGTGCACTTGCGCAGGTTGCCATGACAAGTAGAGCCGTGAAGAACAAGCGTCCATACAGTGCCTGTTTCACTCCAATATCAGAGACGCGCGCCGCCTTCTCTTCGAAAACCTTGGCTTCATCCTGATAGCGACCAAAAAGCTTGGCCAGAAGAGCCCCGGCGACGTTGAATCGCTCAACCATGAGATTGTTCATAGTTGCGGTCAGGTCGTAGCTCTCGCGAGTGATCGCTTGCAACTTGCGGCCCCAGAACCGCGCAGGCAACACAAATAATGGAAGCAGCACCAGCGCCGCGAGCGTGATCCGCCACGAGAGGACAAACATCGCGCCCAGAATTAGGGCAACCGAGATTACATTGCCGACGACATTGGAAAGAATGTCGGTAAACGCTGTGCGCGCGCCTGCAACGTTATTATTCAGGCGGCTGACCAAAGCACCAGTTTGCGTACGTGTGAAGAACGCGAGCGGCATCCGCTGGATGTGCTCGAACAATTGCCTGCGCAGGGAGAGAACAATTCCGGCTCCGATGCGCGACGAAAGATAGGTTTGAGTCATGCCAAGCAGGCCGTCCAACAGTCCTAAGATAGCCACCACGACGGCGAGATCGATAATGAGTGCCGAGTTCCCTTTGAGAATGCCGTTATTGATGATCTGGCGATAGATGAGCGGGTTCACCATGGCAATCGTGGCATCAACAACCACGACAACGAGAAAGAGCGCCAGTAGTCCGGCATACGGTACAGCAAACAGCAGGGTCCTCTTCGTAGTGCCGGGCTTAATCTTCTGCTTTAGTACCGACGAATCCTGTCCCAGGGAGCGCCACGCCCCGATCATGCTTGCCATCGCGTTGCTCTCCCCTGGCTGGCGAGGTGGATCATAAAAAGATCAGTTTAGCCGCCTCTTGAAATTATCTACGGAACGAGGCTTTTAATAAAAGAAGTTCCGGGCACGGACTGACGTTCGCTGCAACTTCTACCAGCTGCAGGAGGCGAATCGTAACAGCGCGTTAGGCACTCGGAGCATGAAATGCGTCGACTACGCCCACTGATCGGCAGCGCCAGGGCTAATGGGTGGATCCGATTGAGGATTTTTCTAAATGTGCAGCGTCGATGGTTCGATCATCTGCCGTGGCAAAACGAGTACAATTAATTATGTCGTTTTCTGACGCCGCCCGGCGCAAGCCGAAGATGCCGCCTCCAGAGTCCACCAACGAGGAGGCCACTTACCTGAAGTTGTTAGCCGAGAAACAACGCCCCGTGTGGGTTAAGCTCGTGAATGGGGAGAAGCTCCGCGGGTGGATTGAATATTATGACCGTAGTATGTTGCGCCTGACGCGTGAAGGGCAGCCCAACCTGTTTATCTTCAAGCACCAGATCATGTATCTTGCCGAGGACGGCTCTTAGAGGGTCTTATCGTGGCGTAAACTCGTCGGCGTGCACGACGAAATCTGGATAAGCGTCAGCGCCCAATTCGTAAAGGTCAAGACCCTGACGTTCTCCGTCGCTTGACACCCGATAAGCAACCACCCGGGCCAGCGTCCAATTGAGTGTGTAGGTGAGAGGGAGGACAAAGCCCAAAAGCGTTGTCACCCCTACTATTTGCGCCATGAGCTGGGCACCGCTGGTGAATACCCCGACAGCAACAACGCCCCAAAGTCCCGCCACGGCGTGAACCGAGATCGAGCCGCAAGGATCATCGACCTTGATGCCTACTTCGAACCATTCCACACATATCACCAGCAAGGCGCCCGCTACGAAACCGGTCAGGATCGCGGTAGCCGGCTTCAGGCTCGCGCACCCGGCGCTGCTTGAGACCAAGCCCGCCATCCAGCCATTGGCAATCAAGGATGCGTCTGGGCGCCGAAATCGGATGCGCGTCACCGCCGCCGCGGCGAGTCCTCCAGCCATGGCGGCTAAACTGGTATTCATGACCACCAGTAGTGATCGTTCGGGCGCAACTGCGTTTGATAGCATCGCGCCAGCAGCATTCAATCCTGTCCAGCCGACCCAAGCGAGAAAGCTGCCAAATAAGACAAACACACCATTGTGCGCCGGTATCGCCGCCGGCACCCCTCCCGACGAATACTTTCCTCGACGTGGCCCGAGAAGCCATGCCAGAGCCAGCGCGGTTAGACCACCCACTGCCTGAATCGTTCCTGAGCCGCCATCGTCGAGGTAGCTTCTACCGATTGCTGGCTTTGCCGCAAGGTGCGCGAGAAAGCCGTTCAGCGCCCAGCGGGCAAAAAGCGGGTAAGTGACAGCCGCTAAAAGAACCGTCGATAGGCAAGAGGCGCTCAAACGAAAGCGATCGGAAGCCGCGCCTAGAGGAATAATGGAGCATAAACCCACGCTAAAGATCCCCAGCAACGCGGCCAGCAAGGGAACCCCGTAGTCCACTCCTTGAAGAAAAAGTCCGGGCCACCGAGTAACTTGCTGCTCGATGCCGCCGAAATGACCGAGCTGCTGCGGATATCCCTGAAGGCGGAAACCGCAGACGTAGTAAATCAGTCCAGCGCTGGCAACCACGCAAAGCGAAGCGGTCAGGGCGTGGGCGGCGCTGCGGGAGCGGCCGAGCCCCGCGTTAATGAGGGCCACACCGGCCATCGAAAAGGGAATGAGCAGAATGAAAAAAAGGCAAAGGACAAAAGAGAGCGCGCTATCACCCATTAGTGGTTGTCCTCGCTTCGGCCGGAATGCGTTCTCGCAACTACCGCTAGTCCGACCCATTCAGTGGCGAATCCCGCCAGGATGAAGGGTGCCACGGCCCCGCCGTGCAGCAACTCCAGAGCTGCAAGCACGATGCCCCATCCGGAAAGTAATAGTAAAAAGCCTCCCAGTTTCATCGCTCCCCTGTGATCTGGTAATCACCTACATCGCTCAAGATTGAGCAACATTATATTTTGAATGGCACGACTGATGTCCAGGGGAAGGAATGTTGAGCGGGCTAAGGGAGCCCGAGAAAACACTGGGATTGAGGAAGGGCCGGATGGCCGGAGCACGGTTTCTCTGTGATAGGCTGACTTTCGCCGATGATTATTGCTGAATCGCGAAAGCGCGAAGCTCCCGAGAGCTTGATGCTGACCGGCTTTTGGTATCGGGCTTTGCCCGGTGACCGGCTGAAACCCGAGCAACTGGCAAAGATAACTTTGCTGGAAATTCCTCTAGTCGTGGGACGCGATCGACAGGGACGGCCGTTTGCCCTGCGCGACGCTTGTCCCCATCGCGGAATGCCGCTTTCTTCGGGGCGGCTCGAAGGCGAACAGCTCGAATGTAGCTACCACGGATGGAGATTTGATGTGCATAGCGGGCAATGCCGCCTGATTCCTTCTCTCGCCACCGAGCAAAGCCTCAAAATTGATCGTATTTATGCCGGTAATTACGCCTGTCAGGAGCAGGATAGTTTCCTCTGGATCTTTGTGCCCAACCCCGCCCCGCCGGGCGCTGGTTTTACTGCGCGCGAAGAACC
>JAFAPG010000848.1 GCA_019247235.1 Acidobacteriota bacterium | reverse complement strand
CTGATAGCGCCGGCGCTCGCGAGTCCGGCACAGTTTACGTCCGAGTTGAACTCGGGGTGGATTGCGAGCCCGGGGCTGCAGATTCGCCTTCACCTCGGGATTGACGGCATCAATCTTTGGCTGGTACTGCTGACGACGTTGCTTCTGCCGATTGCGGTGTGGATTTCGGAGAGTATGATTGCGCAGCGCACGAAGCCGTTTTATGCGCTGTTGCTGCTGTTCGAGTTTGGATTGATTGGCGTCTTTACAGCCGTCGACCTGTTCTTGTTCTACGTCTTTTGGGAAGTCGCGCTGGTGCCCATGTACCTGATGGTGGGCGGATGGGGTGGCGCACGGCGCGGTCCGACGGCGGTGAAGTTTTTCGTTTACACATTTTTCGGATCCGTGTTCATGCTGGCTTCCGTGATTTACCTTCACAGTATTGCCGGTACGTTCGATTACGGAGAGATCATGAACGCCATCGGTTCCGGGCGTGTTGTCCTGACGCCGGCACAGCAACTAGGTCTGTTTCTCGGGTTCTTTATTGCGTTCGCGGTGAAGGTTCCGATTTTCCCGCTGCACACATGGTTGCCGGAAACATACACACAAGCTCCGGCGCCCGCGACGTTTCTGTTGGCGGCGATCATGTCCAAGATGGGCGCGTATGGGCTGATCCGATATTCGATTACGCTGGCTCCAAACGGTGCACATCGATGTGCGAGTTGGATCATCACACTCGCGATCATTGGCATCATCTATGGCGCGCTGTTAGCGCTGATCCAGCCGAATGTCAAGCGGCTAATCGCATATTCATCCGTCAGCCATCTTGGTTTCATTGTGCTCGGCATCTTTACGTTCAGCCAACAGGGCGCGGACGGGGCTGTGTTCCAGATGATTGCTCACGGCCTATCGACGGGTGCGCTGTTCGTCTTGGCTGGGTTCATGGAAGAGCGGCGCGGGTCGATGGAAATCGCAGATTTCGGTGGGATCGCGACGCCGGCTCCGGGTTTGGCAACCGCGTTCATGATTACGATGCTAGCGAGTATCGGATTGCCGGTGCTGTGCAATTTCATTGGCGAGTATCTGGTGCTGCAAGGAGCCGCGCTTACTAGATTCACCTGGGCGGCCTGGGCCGCGGTGGGCGTGATTTTGTCGGCGGCGTACATGCTTTGGATGTACCAACGCACTTTCCTCGGTAAGACGAATGACAGCACGCGCACGTTCGTCGATCTGCGGAGGCGCGATTGGATCCCGCTGCTTCCGCTGATCGTACTCATGGTCTGGCTCGGCAGCTATACGCAGTCATTCCTTCCACCGATAACCAAGGCGACATCGCATCTCCTTGATCAAACGAGCATGAGTAACGAATATAGAGTGAGGCTTGCGACGCCGGCCGGCACGCAGATAGCGGAGGCGCGGAATGCTCGGTAATTTTCAGCCGCACGGAATTGAATACGTCCGGTTTCTGCCTGAGATTATTCTGACCCTGTTCGGCATCGCGATTATGATGCTCGAAGCCGCAGCGAAATATGAGAAGCGGACCTGGCTGGGAGTGATCTCGCTGGCTGCCATGGTGCTGGCATTTCTTGCGAACGTCTGGGCCTATGCGGACAGCGGTCCGGCTTTTCAGAACATGATCATCATCGATGGCTACGGAACCTTTTTCCGCGGGCTGATATTGGTGGTTGGTTTCCTTTGTGTTCTGATCTCGTTCAGCTACATGGAGCGCGAAGGCGTACAGTCGGGTGAATATTACGCGCTGATCTTGTTTTCGATGGTCGGGCAATGTATTCTGGCGACCTCGAGCGATTTGATGATGGTGTTCATCGGTCTCGAGATCTCGTCGATTGCGACCTACATTCTTGCGGGCTTCCTACGCGATGACCGGCGAAACAACGAATCGGCGCTGAAGTATTTTCTGCTTGGCTCGTTTGCAACGGCGTTCCTGCTATATGGAATCTCCTGGATGTACGGGCTGATCGGATCCACGAATCTGGAGGAGATCCGGCGCGTGTTGGATACGGGACAACAACCAGCGGTGCTGGTTGGTCTGGCAACGGCGCTGCTGTTTGTGGGATTCGGGTTCAAGGTATCTGTCGCGCCATTCCAGATGTGGGCTCCAGACGTGTATCAAGGGGCATCTGCGCCTGTAAGCGCATTCATGTCCGCCGGACCAAAGGCGGCTGCCTTTGCTATTTTCTTTCGGGTCTTCATGACCTCGTTACGGACGATGGACCAACGATGGATTCCGCTGGTGTGGGCCTGTGCGCTATTGACCATGGTGATCGGCAATTTCGCGGCGCTGCTGCAGACGAATGTGAAGCGGCTGCTTGGTTACAGTTCGATCGCGCATGCAGGCTATGTACTCGTGGCTTTGACGGCGGGGTCGCAGATCGGGATTACGGCCGCCATGTTCTATCTGGCTAGCTACGCACTGATGAATATTGGCGCTTTTGCCGTAGTCAGCTACGTTGCCGCCCGAAACGAGCGCCACGTGAAAATCGAGGATCTGGCCGGACTCGGGCGTCGCGAACCGGCGACCGCGGCGCTGCTTGCGATCTTCGTGTTTTCGCTTATTGGCGTGCCGCTAACCGGGGGGTTTTTCGGCAAGTTCTATGTATTCCAGGCTGCTTTGAACTCGCACCTGGTTTGGTTGACCGTGCTCGGGTTAGTAAACAGCGCGATCGCGGCTTACTATTACCTGAAGATCATTGTCGCGATCTACATGCGTGAGCCGAATGGCTCCCTTGCTGAGCTGCCACCGCCCGCACCCAGCTTGCGGATTGCTATCTGGGCAAGTGCGGTGGGTGTGCTGTTCCTGGGCATTTTCCCATCGAGCCTCTTGTCGTTTGCTTCAGCTTCAGCAGCGGCACTTCGATAGGGATATCGTTCACCCCTTTCTTCAGCGTCGATAAGCATCCACGCTATAACGTCCAGGGCCGGTGAAAGCCAAGACGACAGCTGCGCCGATGTAGAGCAGGGCAAGCTCGCCGCCGCCTTGGCCGAATAATTTGAAATGGTGAACGAGCGCGAAGGCAACAGCCAGCTCGATGATAATCAGGGCGCAGGCCACGCGCGTCAGCAGGCCGAAAATAAGCAGCAGCGAGCCGACCACTTCCGCCAGCAAGGCGAGAAGCAGACTCGCGCTAGATCCGATGTGCAGAGGATCGGGAAAGTGAGCCGACATCCGGGAGAAATTCGTCATCTTGCCCAAGCCGTGCCCGAATAACAGTAGTAACCCGTACCAGAGTCGAAGGATCAATAAACCGCAATCGTAATACGTTGTCGAAGGGCGGAGTAGAGAGGTTCTGGAAGCACTCATTCTCGTAGCGTAGTACGGTTTCCCTGTGCGGCTCTATAGTCCCAGGTTCGTCAACAAGGGAGGCCACTTGTTGCGCCACGCTGCGGCGGCTTCGTAATTGGCTGAAGCCC
>JAFAPG010000521.1 GCA_019247235.1 Acidobacteriota bacterium | reverse complement strand
CTGGATGGAATCGCGCCAACCCATGTAGAGAGGAAACATAGCCATAGCCCTCGGGCTCAACCCCAGCCTTGACGGTTGAACTGGAGAATTCCGCGACCGTCCAAAAAATGCAAAGTAGCGCCGAGAATGGCTGTTTGTCTCGGGCCGGGCTTCCGCGGCCAAGCTTATCGGCTATTGTGGACAAAAAGGCGCAGTGGCGTGATCGACTTCAGGGTTGAACGTGCAATTCAAATGTGCTGCGACCGAGTTCGCCACTGCTCGCACCTGCACTGGTTAGGCCGCGGACCGCTACGGTGTAGACGCCTTCATCATGGTGCCCGCGGGGAATTTCGATAAAGTAATTGTCGTCCTCAATTGAGGTAGGCAGTTTGAGCGACCACTTCAACTGCCGGGCGGGTCCATAGACATCGACAGCATAGGACGAGTACTCGTGCTCTGGAGGCAGGCTTAGCCGTAGCAGGAAGCCGTCCTCGCGGTGAACGATAATTGCAGGCGAGTTTGCGCCGCGACTTCGGACATTGACGAACGCCGCTGTTAATAATTGTGGTTGCGACCGCATTCCTACAGACATGTATGCAATAGTGGCTAGCATCAATGCCATGACTGGGAGGGCAAATGCCGGCCGGAATAGCCAATTCCGCCATCCGGTTCTTGGCGCGCGAACGCTTGAGAGCTCTCGTTCGCGACCATAACGCTCGGACGAGAGAGCTGCTTTACTCTGCTCAATGAACGCCATTCCCGAGCGCACATCACTTGCGCACTGGGTACAGCCGAAAAAGTGGTCCTCAAATTCCTCTTTGATTTCAGGGGAGAGCTCGTTCAGAAGGTACTTCTCAGCGATCATGAGTTGCGCAGCCTCATCGTGGTTCATAGCGCGAATCCCCTTACCATCAATAGTGCCTTTCCCGGTAAAACCGTTTCATCCGCGCGCTCGTCTCACCAGATTGCCAGCCCGCTTGCCAGTCGCTTCTTGCTGAAAGTGGGACTTGAAGGTCTGCCGGGCGCGGTGAAGAAGCACTCGTAAATAACCTCGGTCGACGCCAAATTCCCGACATACCTCGTCTTTATCCCGCTCCTCGATAAACACCTCTTTCAACAATCGGCGGTCACGTTCGCTGAGATCATCGAGCGTGGCCTGAACGTAGGCTGCGGTTTGCTGAGCCATGATGCCGCTCAGTGCATCAATGCCGTGGTCGGGGATATCAACCTGCTCGTTTTCATCCTCGATCGAACTGGTTCGGGATGAAGCGCGATAGTGCTCGAGGAGGACATTATTGCAAACCGAATTTACGAAGGCCCCTAGGCGGTCGGCCTGGCGTAAACCCTTTGTACCGCGCAAGGTGGCAAAGACACGCACGAAGATTTCTTGACGCAAGTCCTCGACCACTTCGAGAGATTGCACTCGGGAGCGCAGTTTCAGCTGAATCAGTTGGCTGAAATACGATACGAAATGCTGCTCAGTGCGGAAATCGCCGGAACGAAGCCGCTCCAAGTAAGCGTCATCGAAGGAAAAGAATTCCACAGCCGGTGCCTCGGAAACCGGGAAGTGTGCGTATTCTACACTAACCACAATAGTTGCCCGCGTTTGAAGCCACAGCTCGCCTCCTCGAGAGTGATCTTCAAGAAATTGTGAAACATGTCTGAAACGAAAATATCCGCCTGTGCACTATTCGGGTAACGTGACTTGCGAGTTTGTCGTCGGGGGACGGGCGAACCCGGAGTCAGCGTTGGTAGGTTCTTAACATCGTGTTCATCAACCGCCTCGGAGTTGAACATCGAGCGTTCAAGGACCGGTCTGGGAGCAGGTGTGGAACATTTTGGCCTCGCATCCCGCGGGGGGTGATGCGTGGCGGAAAGGCCGAATACCTGCTTCCAGACCCTTAACCTCTTTTTTAACCCTCCCATCAGCGAAGACTGTTTCTAGCCGGCTGCCACTCTGAGCCTCGAGGAGATTTGCGTGTTGCGTCGCGATTGTGCCTTACGAACTATGACCCACAACTTTCAGCGCCGGTGGAAGCACTGGAAGGCGACTGGTCGCGCCGCTGCCGTCTCTGTCTGGGTGGTGGCAGTCCCATGGATCGGTGCCATTACGAGCTGGGCCTAGCTCCGCTTGCGACGCACCCTCGCGCTTGGTGAGTTTTGGGCCAGCGGGCGACCGATTATCCACGAAATCGTCTTTCGGCTACCAATTCGAAAACAACAACTTTGAATAGGATGGGCGCAACAGCGCCGTGGTGGCTATTGGCTTCGCGATTCGGCGATACAACCCGTGAAACGTTTGGTCAGTTTCGCTCACGATAGTGGGACGGCAGACGATGCCGCCAACAAATGCAGATGCAGGCCTGAGTAGTGAATAAACGAGAGCATCGGAGTGGACGAAACAACACCCTGGGAGAACCACTGCCTCGTTCGGTCCACTAGCGGCAAAACACGGCCGCGGAGTGGGCTGCATTGCTGGACATCGTCGCCGTCCTTAAGTGCCTATGGTCAATCAAAGAAGACGGCTTTCGTTTTAGAAGGTGATATTCGATGGGTCCTGATCCGCTAGGTAAGCGCGATATGGCGGAAGCAGTTTGATCAGAGCGAAAAAGATCCCGAGTTGGAGGTTCGGTGGAGATGCCGAGTGCTAATCATTGGCAAGTTCAGGGGCCGCGACCACGGCCTGCGATGGTGCTTGGCAAACGAGCGAGGAAGGATCGCGTGCCAGTGACCGCCAAACTGATTCGCAAATCGGCACTACGCCAGGTGTTCCAGTCGCTTGAAGGCGTGGTGTACGGCCCTGACGGCGCTCCTCTGGGCGACGCCGCCGTGCGCTTGCCCGGTGTGAATCGTTCCACTCAGACCAGCCGCTATGGCGAATTCAAATTCGAGGCCGTGCCGGTCATAGCTGTCAAGCAGTTGCTGGTCGAAGCTCAAGGGAGGCAAATGGTGATCGACTTAAGTTCGCTGAGCGCTTCCTGGCCATTGGCCATTCATTTTCAGCTCGAGGAATAGATCGTTCGCTTGTCGATGCCGCCGCACTGGTTAAGCGACGTTCAAAGCGCTATCGTCGTCCTCCTGCAGCCGACGGGTGCCGTGGCATCTTAGAACCAGAGCACATCAGCTTTTCTAAAACGGGGAAGAACTTGGAAAACTTTCAGAATACGCCAGAAGCGGTTGTGAAAGCCTGCTCATGGCTACGCATTTTCGCCGGGGCCATGGCTTTGGCCGTGCTTGCCACCGCGGCCTTGTCGGTCGACTATCGTAGCAGCACGGCCGATTGTATCGCTACTGGTCTGCTGCCACCTTCGCCTCCCAATGCGCGTCAGAAATCGGCTAAAGCATATGGCATTTTGACTCTGCCTGAACCGGCTGAACTCGGGAACACGCGCGTGGCATGTAAAGACAGCCTGCCTCGTTATCTTTCGCGGCGTAAGTGAGCACACTTCTTCTTCCCTGCCACCCAGCGAACCGTTTTGCTGTTCAATTGCATTTTGTAGCGCTTGAACGCTATCCGCGGTCCTCAATTGCACGTCCAACATTCGAAGGTGTCTTCAACGATTTCAAGAAATAGCTTCAAAGAATTTTGTATGCCCGTGGTCAATCAAGGGGCAGAGAACGCT
>JAFAPG010000482.1 GCA_019247235.1 Acidobacteriota bacterium | reverse complement strand
CAAGTCGTTCTCGCCCGTATTCCCGGATGGTTTCAAGCATAGTGAATCGCGGCTCGGCCGCTCCGGGTGCGGTTTGGCTCAAAAGACTTTTGTCGACGAGAGAAGTGATGGCATCCAGTAGATCGACCCCTAAATCCTCCTCTGCGTTGCCAACGGCCTCGGCGGCTTCGAGCGTACAGCCGCCCGAAAAAACCGAGATCCGTCGGAAAAGCTTCTGTTCGGAAGGCGTTAACAGGTCATGACTCCAGTCAATTGCCCGGCGCAACGTACGCTGGCGCTCGGGGAGGTCTTGAGCACCGGCCGTCAGCACCTCCAATCTGCTGCTAAGCCGAGCGAGCAAGCTAGCGGGCGGCAGTACCTTGACCCGGGCGGCCGCCAACTCGATTGCTAGCGGCAGACCGTCCAACCGGCGGCAGATTTGGACGACGGCTTCAGCATTCTGCGTAGTCAAGGAGAAATCGGGTTTTGCAGCCATTGCGCGCTGAACGAAAAGCGCGACGGAGGGAAAATCAAGCAGCCGCCCTGGCGAAAGCGCCGCGCCGGGATGGGGAAGCGGTAGCGGGGAAACGGGAAACTCGTGCTCGCCATAGACGCGGAGAACGGTCCGGCTGGTCACCATGGCCTTGACTTGCGGACAGGCGTCAAGAATTTCCGAAATCTCCTGTGCGGCGGCTGCTACCTGTTCGAAATTGTCTAACACCAATAGCATTCGCTCCAAGCTGGCAAGGTAGTCTTTGGCCGCTTCAATCAGCGGTCGGCCGGGCGTTTCCCGAATTCCTAAAGCTTGGGAGATGGCGGAGATCACCAGCTTCGGATCGGAGAGTGGCGCTAGGTTCACGAAACGGATTCCCCCGGGAAAACTGCCGATGGCGTCCGTGGCGGCCTGAATCGCCAACCGGGTCTTACCCGTGCCACCGGGACCCGTCAATGTGACTAGGCGTACTGCAGCGTTCATAAGAAGCGGTTGGAGCGCCGAACGCTCTACCCGCCGCCCGACCAGGGGCGTTCTTTGCACCGGCAAATTGTGCCGAGGCCGACTGCTTGGCTCCGAGGTGCTCGGCACGGAGGAACCCTTGACCAGCGCCTCGTCCACCTCCGCTGCCGTGGGCCGCCGGGATGCCTCCTTGTGGAGCATTGCAAGAATGAGGTCGGAGAGCGGGCTGGGGACATGTGGGTTCAAGGTAGCGGGCGGTAGCGGATCCTGCGAATGAATCGCGTGTAAAGTAGCTATCAACGAGCTCGCCGGAAATGGATGTTTGCCGGTAGCCATCTGGTAGAAAATGATTCCCAAAGAAAACACATCCGAGGGCGCACCCAGGGTTTCACCGCGAGCCTGTTCCGGAGACATGTACGCTGTGGTACCGAGCAGGCAACCTGGATTGGTAACTTCCTGCGAAGCCGGGCCTTCGGCTTCATGCACCAAGCGCGCAAGCCCGAAGTCCAAGATTTTTGCGTAGCCATCTTTGCGAATCATTATGTTGGCTGGCTTGATGTCGCGGTGAATAATCCCGGCCGCATGGGCAACGGCCAGTGCTTTGACAATTTGTCCGCCTAGCGGGGCAAGCGACGCCAAGGCCGGCCCACGTTCCAGAACTTCGCGCAGTGTCAAGCCTTCAACCAGCTCCATCACGATGAAACGACCGGCATCGCAAGATCCGATGTCATAAATAGTGACGATATTCGGATGATTCAGGGCGGAGGCGGCCCGCGCTTCACGTTCGAATCGGCGGACACGCTCAGCATCGAGCCGATGAGCATCAGCCAAAAGTTTTATGGCTACATTTCTGCCCAGTCGCGTGTCGCGAGCGAGATAAACCTCTCCCATCCCTCCCGCGCCGAGGGGCGAAAGCACTTCGTAGAAGCCAAGAATGCGGCCGGCAAGCGTCGCGCCAAGAGATACGTTCGGTGCCACGTTCAACGTGGCTTCATCGGCCGTGGCCATGAACCTTCCGGCGGCCTCAGCTTCCGCCACCAGCAGTGACTGAACTTCGCGTTGCAACGCCGCATCCCCGGAACAAATCTGTGCCACGAAGGCGGCGCGCGTGTCGGGCGGGCGGTCCAAGGCGGCATGATAAATCTCCCGCACCCGCTCGAAGTGCTCGGAGTTCATGGTATCTCCTGAGTGAGCTCGCGATAAAGCCAGGCCCGCGCGAGACTCCAGTCTTTCCTCACGGTTGCAACCGATACCTCGAGGACCTCCGCGGTTTCTTCGAGGCTCAAACCGCCAAAAAAGCGCAACTCCACCATGCGCGCTTGCCGTGGTGCGAACGTTTGAAGCCTCTGCAACGCTTCGTCGAGCGCGATCAGGTCTTTGGAAGTTTCAAGTGGAACGCCTGCCGCCCAAGACATCGAGACATGCAGGGCGCTGCCTCCGCGCTTTTCGCGATGCTGGGCGCGTGCATAGTCCACTAGAATGTGCCGCATCATCCGCGAAGCCATGGCGAAGAACTGCGCGCGGTTCTGCCATCGCATGTTTTTCCAGTCGATCAGCCTAAGGTAAGCCTCGTTGACCAGAGCGGTGGTTTGTAGAATATGACCACGTCGTTCGCCAGCAAGATGCCGCGATGCCACCCGATGCAACTCCTGCTGCAGTAAGGGTGCCAGTTGTTCCATGGCTGCCGCGTCGCCGCCGCACCAGGCAGTCAACAATTGCGTAATATCCAGCGCTGCCCCGACCGGCCTACGTTCGAGCGGTGCCACTACCCATCCCCTCTTGGCGATTACACTATCACAGGGGGCCGAGGTTGCTGCCGGTGTAACGTCCCGTTGAGCCCCGTGTCGCCAATTGAGTCTCCCTTCACAGGCCTGTCGTGTTCTCGAACTGATCGAGACACTGAGCTTTAGCCCTGAAATTTTGCCTTCTTCTGCCCTACTGCGTTCAGCACCAAGGCTTCGGTACCTTGGGACAACAAAGGTGACGTACTCGAACTACTCACCCGCCCCGCGGGGCAGCTCCGAATTTCATGCTCTTGGCCAGGGATCATCGATGGGCGCTTGCTGCGCGCCCGCCGAAGGCAAAAATTAAGCCCTCATCCTCAGGTGAGATCGAGAATCTCATTTCATGGCTTTCCATTCTTGCGACTAGATGTCGGGCGAAATCTGCAGACTTCCACCTTTTCCACCTGAAGCCTTGCGGTGGTCTTCTCAAGCTTGAGGTTCACGGTTGCGAGCAGGTGGGGAAGGCCATGGCAGGGCATTCGAAAAATTGTAGCCGTATGACATCCGCTCGATCTACGGAACTTCGAGCGCAAGCAGCCGCTTTGGACCTTTCCCCACCTTCACACGACCGATTTCCTGGCGTGTGTGGGCATCAATGATCGAGCAATCATCGCTGGCACTGTTGCTTACTGCGATATAGCCACCATCGGGCGAGACGGTTATCCAATTCGGGCACTCGCCGGTTGGAATCTCGGCAGAGAGTGCCTTCTTCGCTACGTCATAGACGTAGACTCCACTGGCGGCCAAACTCGTAACCCAAAGCTCGCGGTCATCGGGGGAAAGGGCGAGACCGTGCGTTGGTGTGTGTGGCTCGAGCGCGCAGTGCACGGGGGGCGCCGGCGGCAGTTCTACACGAGCACTCATTTTGTCTTCGGGTATGTTGACAATCACAAACCCGTGAAGATCCGTCAAAGCACTGTAAAGCGTGTTGCCGTCCTTTGAAACAGCGTAAGGACGCGGGATTCCATCCACTTGGAGCTTTTTTACATAGGCCATCTTACGCAGATCGATTATATCGATCTCATGATCACCCATCGACGAGACGAACATCTGTTGGTTACTCCCGGAATTGTAGCTGTTGTGGGGAATTCGAACCGGCAGAGCTTTGACGACCTTTTTCTCTTTCATGTCGACGATGTCGACGCTGTCACGGTCACGGATAGGAACCGCGACATAATGTCCATCCGGCGTTGAGGCACACTGATTGGGCCGCCCAGTTAGCGGAATACTTTTGACTACCGCGTTCGTTGTTGTGTCGATGATCTTGAGGTTATGTTCGGATTCGACGGTGACAAAAACTGTACGCCCATCGGCCGGGGCACAGATCCCATGTACGCCTTCGCCCACCTTGATATCGGCTGTTGCCCTGCGGGTTGCCAGATCGATAACCGTGATATCATCGCCCTGGCTATTGGTTACATAAATCTTAGTGGACCCAAAGGCGTCGGACGATCTATTCGCAAACCAGAGAAATCCAAAGAGCGCGAATATGGGTATAAGCTTCATTGGGAAAACCCCTGTCAAGCCTAACACTCCGACCGGCGATGAGCACGCGATCAGAATGCGCAGGTTTCACATAGCACGGGCGAGCAGATACGTAGATGCTGTTCTGAGCTCTGAGAGCCTGTAAAGCTTCCACGCTGCCATCGTTGTTCGAAGCTATGCGCTTTTGATGATTGTCGATGAAGCCTCTAATGCTGAAGCGCCATGCACGCCAGGCGGTAGTCCGCCAGAAAGATCCGCGCACATGCTTACCGAAAACGAAGCGCAAGCCTTTGCGCACGCCTGGATAGAGGCCTGGAACTCCCACAACCTCGAGGCCATCATGTCTTACTACGCACCAGAGGTCGTTCTTGTATCTCCAACAGCCGCCAAGATCCTGAATTGTTCCTCTGGAGTTGTCGAAGGGACGAAAGCTCTGCGCGCCTACTTTGCCCGAGGCCTGGAGCGATATCCCAATCTAACATTCGAACTGAAGGATGTCTTGGCTGGGATCTCGAACATACTTGTTTACTACGTCAGCGAGGCGGGCATCAGGACCGGCGAGTTCATGGAGTTTGGCTCACACGGAAAGATCATTCGTGTAGCGGCCACCAAGTCTCACCTCTAGATCCGAGCGATTCCCCCACTTACAGGTCGCCGTCCGGCTCATTGGATGAGGGTCCATTCGTTCGCGGTCGACCGATACAGATTGCCGTTTACAATAGTCCGTTTCCTCGGGCAGATGAGGTGGACAATGCCGCAGAATGACCCCATCGAACATGTGATCATGTTGATGCTGGAGAACCACTCCTTCGACCAATTACTAGGTTCGGTGCAAGTGGTGAATGGAGAGGTAGACGGAGTCAACCCGAACGGGCAGCCGCATTCTGAGACGGATTATCCGGACAAGAATCATTTGATCGCGCAGTTGCCGACGAGCGAACGCTTTCTTGACCCAGATCCCCGCCATGATCATCCTGACGTTCTTCGCCAACTCGATGCGAATTATGGCTTCGTTGTCGACTATTTGCAGGCATACCCACATACCGACTTTGGGAAGAAGTCGGAGGTGATGGGCTACTACAAATTGGGGGAGCTCCCAATCCTGCATACGCTGGCCCAAAACTTTGCGGTCTGCGATCGATGGTTTTCCTCTCTGCCGGGTCCTACATGGCCGAATCGATATTTTGCTCACTCCGGTACATCGAAGGGACACGTCGATATGCCCACTAGTGTGTTCGACAAAGGATGGCATTGTTACGATCAGCCCACGATCTTCACTCGTTTATCGGAGGCGGGCAAGAGCTGGAGAATCTACTACGAAGGAATGCCCCACTCACTTACCCTGCTGCGCCAGTGGGAACATGTCATTAACTACTATTCTATGGAGAGGTTCTTTGAAGATACGGCCGGCGCCGCGGCACAATTCCCGCAGTATTGCTTCATCGAACCTTGTTATAGCGGTGTCAATCAGAACGATCAGCACCCACCTTCCGATGTCATGCGCGGAGAACTACTCATCGGACAAATCTACAACGCTGTGCGCGCCAATGACGATCTCTGGAAGACAGCATTGTTCGTACTATTGTGGGACGAGCATGGAGGCTTTTACGATCATTGCAGCCCGCCCGATGAGCGGCAGTGCCCACAGGCATGTCGTCCGGACGAGAATATCGATAGTTTCGAGTTTGACCGCTTCGGCGTTCGTGTTCCTGCGCTCTTGATTTCCCCATGGATCTTGAAGGATTCCATTCACACTATCTTCGACCATACTAGCTTGCTGAGATACTTGTCGGATAAGTGGTCACTGGGTCCGCTGGGGAATCGTTCCGCGAAGGCCAATTCATTCGCAGCGGAACTCACGAAACTACAAAGCGCCCGGACTGATGTGCCCGAGACTTTGGACTTAAGCAAGCTGCCGCCTTTGCTCCCCAATAACCCCACCCAGCTGAGCGAGTACCAGCATTCGTTAATATCGTTCAGCCATTTGCTCGAGCAGGAGTTGTGGAAAATAGAGGCTCAGAAAGTTGGCGAACGGGCGGTCAGAATACTCGACGGCCCCGAAGCCCAGGTATTGGTAGCCACCGAGCGCTTCGAGAAGTTTCTATCCTACAAAGCGGCCGGTACAATCTAGCCGCAGAAGCAAATGACTGGCTGGCCAAGCGTCTAGATCAAACGCGGAGCGCCGAGGGTTCAAGATGCGGCCAACTTAATCATGGCGTCTCGCTCCAGAGACGCGCTGGCGACAGAGATTGTTCGAGTGCCCGCCAAGATGCGCCGAAGGCAGTGTGAATTCTGCCATAGATTTTCGCCCTGTATTCAAGGTTTTCAGGTATTTAGGAGCAGGCTAGCGGTCCTATCAAAGAGGTCGCGCCTGGGCATGCCATGGTTGGCAAACCGCCGGAACTTTTTTGTCGCTTCCTGCGTAACAAGGCTCGAATGCTTCGTGCCTGTCGGTGAA
>JAFAPG010000249.1 GCA_019247235.1 Acidobacteriota bacterium | reverse complement strand
GCGCACTGTACTCGTTGCCCCATAACAAATTGCCTCGGCGAGGCATTAGTCGCGAGGCGAAACGCCACACAGAAATGCCATTGACTCAAGCCGGCGATCCGCGCCAGTTCCGAAAGTATCAGGGGCGCGTGGAGATTGGAGCGTATGTAGTCGATAGTCCTCGCGACTCGACAATCCGATTCGATTCGTGAGGAGCGCGATTTGAGGACGCCGCCGCTTCTCAATAGCTGAGCGCCTAGTTGTATCATCAGCGACTCCGCATGTAGCAGGCCGTTTACGCCACCCGTTTCCAGTTCCTGCACTAGGAAAGTTGCGATCCGCCGAACCTGACCACCACGCCAGCCCAAACGAGGGATCAGCGAAAGCGGATTATGAACTTCGAATGCCTCTCCGATGAAACCGGGATCGATATCGAACGAGGCATACTCGCAACTGCCTCCCCGCCACTCCCATCGGTTGTCACATCCGGCGGGAATGAAGTCGTACTCGGCGAGGAGTTCATCGCGGTTGGATGACCAGGTGCGGTCAGCAAAGTTTCGAACCGTGGTATTTCCACCGCACAGCGGAACAATTAATTCGTGGTGTGTTCCGCCTGGACAGAGGATTTCGCCTTCTGGCGGTGGTTTTCTCCAAACTTCGACTCTGATGTGTTGCCATCCAAGCGACTCACTGCTCGTCGACACCGGATAGGGAATATAGGACAGCAGTTCGTCGGGTGTGCAGGCAGATTGAGGCATTAGGCGATGATTTTATCTGTATTTTCAGCACCGTTGCACGATTCTTTGATCACCTTCCGTTCCAACAAAATCATCACGGTCCTATGCGATCAGGGTCGTGCCGCCCATGGTGGTCAGTAGGAACGCCGTCAGGGCCAATTTCTTCCATGATTTCATTTTTTCACCTCCTGGCCTGCGTTTTGACCTTCCAATCATGTGAACCCCTTGCAGTAAAAGAGTTGTATAAAGAATTACCACCCCGGTACCATTCGGAGTTGTACTAGGTGCGATCGCGACAGACGATTGATAGTCAACCATGTGCGGTTCGATCGCAGGCAACAACAAGGTCAACACCAGGGTAAAGTTGCCAGGCGAAGAACAATCTGGCTCTTTGCAACACGTCTCCGAGCGAAAACCTGGCCGCCTTGACACGAATTCTCACCTCGTCAGGTTTCGGCTGTGAGTCGGTTCATCTACGATCCGCAGGACCGAAGGATCTCCATATCTTGTAAACTACGACACGTTGGCATCGCCAGGTGACGCGATTACACCACCTTCTGCGAAGGGATGTGTTCGCAGCCACGAGTTAGAGAGCCGCTGTCGTTACTAGTTTCTGCTTTCCGACTCGTATATAGGGTGCTCCATTTGCCCACCTGGTGTGACTTCCAGATGGAGAGCACCGACCCATCCACACTCAAAAGCGAATTTCCACGCTGACGCGGATCTCGTTGGGGAAAAGCCTATATCGAGCTTACTGTCGCATCACCCCAGACCAAAACCAAACTGAGTCTGGCAAGGAGACGATATGCGATCGATGGTTCGAACGCTGATTTTTGTAGGGCTTTCTGCGGCGACGAGCTGGGCAGGTCCAGGCTTGGTGGCTGTCCCGGTCACCCTCCCACTGACTGTACGGTTTCTAACCTCAAAACATGTTCCGGCCCCGCCGTGCGACATGCAGATGGTGGCGTCGAAAGGAAGCAACTACGTGTGTGCCAACCCGGATATTGACTGGTCCAGCTATGGTAAGGTCGACGTCGTTTCCGTGGACATCGCCGCGACTAACCTGAAGAAGCCGCTGAGTGATCGCGAGATCGAACAGTTGAAGACGTCGCTCGCCGAGTCGCTTAAGCGACAGTTTGCCGATATTACGAGTATGAGGACGGGGCGCAAGTTGCAGCTCCGCGCCACAGTGACGGAAATCCGGCGAAGCAATAAGGCTCTGAACATCATCAGTCTCGCGGCAATTCAGGCTCCTTTGAGTTTCGGCGGTGCCACAACACACATCGAAGTCGCCGATGGAGACACCGGCAAAACTCTGGCCGAATTGACAATCGGTCGTAGGGGGCGAAACTACGACGTTTTCTCCAGCACACGGAGCCTCGGCCACGCCAAGAAATCCTTAAATCGCACCTCGAAACAGATAAATAAGGATATCCAGTTGCTTCGCAGTAAGTTCAACACGGTGGAAAGCGCCGCCGTACGGCCCGACTAAGAGCCAACAACACACGAGCCGAAACAAACCAAGCATTCCTTGCTGTGAAAGGACAACGCCATGGCGATGACACGTAGACAACTGCTTGAATCGGGCCTTTTTGCCAGCGGAGCAGCAACGATTGGTCTCGCCTGGCGGCTAAAAGAAATTAGCGTGCTTCAACCATGCGACGGTGCTGCTTATCAACCCTGGTGCGGCTGGCCGCACGGCACTGGTCTGCTGTTGGCAGCCAATGCGGCGATTCTCGCGGCCAGCCCCCACAACACCCAACCATGGCGCTTTCGGATCACGGACAGTCGAGTGGATTTGTTTGCCGACACGAAACGAAACATTGGTACGATTGATCCGCTGTTCAGAGAACAACAAATTGGCACCGGCTGCGCGCTGGAGAACCTGGTGGTCGCAGCGGTATACGCGGGGCGTAGAGTCAGAGAAATCGTCTACGATTCCGATCCCGCCACTGAGAACATCGCCTCCATTACTTTCGGAGCAGGTACAGCTCAGCCATCGGCGCTATACCAGGCAATTCCACACCGCCATACGAACCGCGGTCCATATCTTTCGAACAAGTTCGTTCCGGCTGACTTGATCCGCGAGATGGAAGCGCTGAACCTAGAAGCGGACGCAATCCAAATCAAGATGTGGACGGATGCTTCATCACGGGAGCGAATCAAGGAACTCATTATTGCGGCCAGCGAGGCTATCGTTGCCGATCACGAGCAGAGCCGCGACAGTTCCCGGTGGTATCGCGCGACACACGCCGCCATCGAGCGGCACCGTGATGGCGTTACTTTGGATGCGCAAGGCTTGTCGCCAATTATGACGGCGGTCGCTAAGTTGATGCCTGAGCCATCGCCGTCGATGGCCGATCGAGTATTTCTCGAGAGAACAAAGGCCGTACACTGTGGGCCAGGCTCGATCTTCGGGACACTCATCGCACGGCAACCGGCAGGCAAGGAGACACGCGTCCATGTCGGCCGACTATGGCAGAGGATGCATCTCTGGGCGACAGCCAATGGACTTGCCATGCAACCTCTCAATCAGATCCATGAGCGAATTGACCGTGAGGCCACGGTTCAGCTACCGCCCAGGTTTACTCATGATCTAGCCGGCATAATAGGCGAGTCTGACTGGGCGGGATTGTTCACCTTTCGCATGGGATATGCTGCCAGCCCCGGAAGGCCAAGCCCCAGACGCGACCTGGCGCAGTTCTTATTCTGAGAATAGTCGCAACCGACGGGTTTTGCGACAAAGGATCCACTTTGCGAAGATTTACTCGATACTGGGTCAGTAGGAGCAATGCCTCATGAATAAATTGTACGAGGTCACAGATACTTTGTTGCTTTGGCAGACGATTGGATGCCTGATCGGCCTGTGCATCTCCATCGTACTCGTGCAGTTGGTCAAGGCGTCTTGGAATATTCAATCGCTGCGACGTCCGGGAATTCTGCTCAGCGTGGCTCTTATGGCATGGAATGGAGGCGATCTCGTAAACGCACTCCTGATCACCCTCGGCTATGGCTACTTGTCTGTCCCTCCAAGAGTGGCGTGCGCATTCGGCTATAGCGGCCTGACTTTGTTGACTTGGGCGGTATTAAGCGCCTGGGAATTGTCGGTTGAAGGTCGATGGCGAAAGCGTGTTCATACGATTCTCCAGACTCTGGCTGTCAGTTTTGGCGTGTGGCTGACGGTTTGGCTCTGGATGGATACGCTCCACTCGAATGCACCACTTTCGCGCACCGCGATTCGAATCGCCGTGGAAGCAAGCCTATACGTGTTCGTGCTCATCGGTATGGCACTAGCCCTATCTTCACGCCCGGTCAGAACAACCAGGTTATGTGCCAAGGTTACCGGCTTTGGAGTGATAGGACCAGTGGTTGTAGCGGCGCTAATCCCTCTTTTCGGATCATTACCGCCAGCATTGCGAATAGGGCTATCAGTGTACGCGGAGCAATCAATCAACTACGTTGCGGTGGCCGCCTTCATTCTGCTGGCTAGGTCGCGCTATACGGATATCCTTGTTGAGCGAGCGCTGAAAGTTCTGTCAGTGATTCTCTCTGGATCGTTCCTCTGGTATTGCATTGAGAATCTATTCGCCCGCTTGCCGAACGAGACCGATCGCCCAGCAGCACTCGCGATTGCTGTGATCGCCTCGATAACAATACTGGCGTTGTCAGTTTCGCTCCTGAACCGCGGAATTAGGAAACTGACGCAGCGGATCTTCGAGCAGCCTGACTTTGATGCGGAACTGGGTCGACTCTCCAATTCGCTTCAACAGATTCCGGATGAGCCCGCGGTTCTTCGTCGCTGCGAGGATACTTTGCTCGAGTTATTTCAGTTTCCGAAGACGCAAATTGTGCCTGCCGAATCGCTTTCGCCGGATTTGCTGCGAGGCTTGCGTGAATCCGAGACTTTGGAGCAACAGCCTGGTTCGCACTTTTTTCATATTGAAGACCTGGCCGCGGACGCCTTAGTGCGCATTTGCCGGAACGGGCAGGATGTGGTTTATGTGATCGCGATCGCACGCTCGACCGAACAGCGGGGATTTCTAGCCTCCGAAGAGGTGTTTCTCCGGCACTTGGCGCACGTTATCTCGATCCGCTTGGCAGGATTGCGCATCGAGCGCGAAAAAATAGAACACGAGCGGCGCGAGGCGATGCTTCTCCATCAGACCATGGAAGCGGAACTGCGAGCACTTCGTGCACAGATCAATCCCCATTTTCTGTTCAATGCTCTGAACACGATTGCTGACCTCATTACGGTTGACGGGGGAAAAGCCGAGAAAATGACGGAGAGGCTGGCCGACGTGTTTCGGCACGTACTAACGCACAGCCAGAAATCGATGATCACGGTGCGGGAAGAGATCGAGTTTGTACGGCGCTATCTTGAGATCGAGGAGGCGCGCTTCCGCGATCGTTTGCAGGTCCACATCGACATGGATTCGACAACTGCGGAGATGCAGGTGCCGGCATTAATTCTGCAGCCTCTGGTAGAAAACGCCATCAACCATGGGCTTGCACCGAAAGTTGAAGGTGGACAGGTGTTTGTTTCGGCACGATGCCTCGACCATGGCCTTTTACTGGTCGTCGAAGACAATGGAATCGGGTTCGTCGGTCGAATGGTTGAACATCCTCCGGGAGCGAGGGCCAACGGTAATCGCAAATCCAGATCTACGGGGGTGGGACTGACAAACATCACCCAACGCTTGCGGACACTCTATGGCGACAAGGCAGAGTTGGTTGTCGAGCGCCCGGCGGAGACTGGCTGCCGCGTCACTATTAAGATCCCGTCATGACAACGTTAACTGCCCTGATTGTCGACGACGAGGTATCGGCGCGCTCGCGGCTCATGCGCCAGTTGCAGGTGTGCCCTCAAGTGAAGATCAAAGGCGAGGCCGACAACGGGGTGACGGCGTTGAACCAGATCATCGAGCTGCAACCGGACGTTGTTTTCCTGGATGTCCAGATGCCGGGCATGACCGGTTTCGAAGTGCTGCGACATTTACCTCCCGATGTCGAGCACCCGCACGTGGTTTTTGTGACTGGATTCGACCAGCACGCGCTCGAAGCATTCGAAGTCGATGCCATCGCTTATCTGCTGAAGCCCATACAACAGGACAAACTGATTCACGTCATCGAGCGAATCAGCCGCTTGCACCGTCGCGACCAAGAAACAGAGCAGGAGCGAGTGGTTCGTGTCAGCTCCGCGTTATGTTCCCCAATGCGCCAAGTCGTCGTGAGACAACGCAACAGGTTTTTGTTGTTGCGACCGTCAGACATCGTATTTTTTCGCGTCGAAGACGGAGTGGCACGGGCATTCACTGCGAGCGAATCTTATTCCATCAATTTTCAGATGGCCGAACTGGAAGCCGCACTTCCAGCGGAAGGATTCTTTCGTGCTTCGCGGTCAATATTAATCAACGTGGATCGGATTCAGGAAGTGCGTCCGTTCTTGAAGAGCACTTTTCTAATCATTATGGATGATGCCGCTCGCACTGAAATTCATGTCGGAGAGAGGCGGGCCAAGGCGCTCAGGCAGCGAATCCGCGGACTGTGACATCCGTTGAGTGTCACTTCGAGTACACTGCGGTCTCGTACGCTGATCTGTCTGAACCTGAAAGCAACAGAGGTTTTTACGCTTGCTCGCCCAAGAGACACAGTGCGTGCACACTTCGACCTGCGCACAAGAGCGGGTGGGCGCCACAAGAACCATCACTTTTGGTCGCAGTTCCTACAGATTGGCCGGTTATTTTCGACGAACCGCTTGTAAACGTTTTCAAAGCGCCGGGTCAGAAGCGAATTCTTTACGTTAGCCCGGCTGGCTTGCGTGCCCTTCGCGCAGGTACAACAAGACCGGCAGGGAGACAGACACACCAAAGATCAGCAAAGCAAGAACGGGAACCCACCATAACCCTCGCAGCTCCCTACATCGGCGGCGAAGAATTCGCTCACCCGGTTGGCGTGGATCTGATGAAAAAACAAGCGCACATCAAGCCCGTGCTCAAGCAACCACGGGCCGAAGCGGAGATACGGAATCAACGCACCAACCAGAGCTAAGAGCAGATAAATGTGCTTGCGCTTCATGCAAAAAGTTTGACACAGACGCCAGGCACTTGTCCCACGTCTCGGGTTCCGAGTACAGTCCGAAAGTTGACCCACAAACCAACGTTTTTTGCCAAATCACGCTCCTGGCAATGGTTGTCAAGCCAAAATCAATACAATTTTCATAGAATGCGTCCGCCACCCGCCACCCGCATCCTTCTAGCCATCCCTATTGATCGAGTGATCGGGAAACTTCACGGCTGATCTGCCGTTAGAGGAGTGAGCGGGAAAGCGGGCTGGAGGACTATGCTTCGAGCGAATAAGCATCACCGCTTGGTAGGGTGGACTTTCCAGTGTATGCCTTTGTGAAGCGAACTCGCGCGAGCCAGAAAATCAGGAAAACCAGCGGCGCTACGGTGAGAACTAAATACATGTTTGTGCTGAACAGAGTGGGCGACAGGTGTTGGCCGATCCCAG
>JAFAPG010000083.1 GCA_019247235.1 Acidobacteriota bacterium | reverse complement strand
AGGCTTCGCCTTCGACGAAGAGCAAGAACAGGATGGTGAGCAGGAAAATCATCTGCCAGTCGAACCAATTGGGCTGGGGCGCGCTGCGGCGGATCCAACGCAAGATGCTCAAATAATTAAATGGCGAGAAATTCCATACTTCTTCCTGATGCGGCGTAAATTCCCTGAGCTGGCCGGCGATCAAGCCGACGATGATATTGAAAGGCAGCACCAGCCACAACCCGTTCAGTAGGAAGGGCAAGGCTAACAGTGCACCACCGGCGGCTCCGGCAACTCGGCCGGCAATTGCCCCCAGCAGGACCGTGGTCTCAAACGACAGATCGCCGGTGAAGCCGGTAGTCGCACCAAATTTTGTCCATAGTCCCTGAGCCAGTGTTTTGCCGATCCAATCGGAAAGTACCAACCACAAGACAAGATAGACTCGGTCGCGCAAGGAGCGATGTTCTCGAAACAAAAGCGACTTGAATTCGACCGAGCGGACCAGAGCAGCGGCAATGGCAGCAGCCACTCCGAGCTTCACCAGGAGATTAATCAGTATCAGGCTAAGCCGCTCGTCCATGAAGAAGAAGTCTCAAGAAAACTCTAGCACCATCGGAGAAAACTAGAAGCCCCTTCCCGGAGTGCATCAATAGGGGGTGATCAGCCCTCCGATCTGACGGCGAGCGGGAGGCTTGGGCAGCTCTAAAATGTCTAAGTATTTCAGGCCGGTGCCAGTGTTAAAGGCAACCACCTGATCGGTTTCAGCAAGCGAGCCAGTTCCCGGGGCTGAACCCTGGGCGAGCAGTTTTCGATACGCCGCCAGACTTGAGGCTCCTTCCGGTGATGCCAGGATTCCCTCCCGGCATGCCCAATCGTGCATGGAGCGTTTGATCTCCTCCTCGCTGACGGCGATGGCCTGGCCTTGGCTGCGGCGAAGAATATCGAGGACCAAGTAATCACCATAAGGCTGGGGCACCCGCAGACCGGCAGCAATGGTCGATGCCCCTGTCCACGGTACAACCGTCGCTCGCCCTTGCTTCCATGCTTGAACCAGAGGGGCACACCCTTCCGCCTGGACGGCGATCATCCGCGGGCGTCGCGACCTGATCCACCCTAACTTCTGCATCTCATCGAAGGCTTTCCACATGGCAATGACTCCCACGCCGCCACCACTCGGAAAAATGATGGCATCCGGCAGGGTTCCACCCAACTGTTCGAAGAGTTCATAGGCCATGGTCTTTTTGCCTTCCACTCGATAGGGCTCTTTCAGAGTGGAAACATCAAACCATCCCTCCCGCTTTTTGCCTTCGCTCACTAGCCGCGCGCAATCATTGATCAACCCGTCGACCAGGGTAATCTTGGCACCATAGAGTTCGCATTCCCGAAGATTGGCCCGAGGCACATCGCGAGGCATGAACACGTAGGCTTCGAGGTCGGCAGCTGCGGCGTAAGCCGCCAGCGCGCTGGCGGCATTTCCCGCCGAGGGCATGGCCAGCTTTTTTGAACCAAAGGCTTTGGCCGCGCTCACCGCCAGCGAAATACCTCTGGCCTTGAAGGAACCGGTGGGATTGAGGCCTTCCTCTTTGATCCACAGATTCTCCCACTCCCGGCTGTGAAGAAGCGGAGTGTACCCCTCTCCCAGGGTCACGGGCGTAATCTGGGGGAGAACTTCGCGGTAGCGCCACAAACTGGCAGGTCTTCCCGATAACGCCGGCAAAGTAAAGCTTTCCTTCACCTGCTCGAGATCGTAACGAGCAAACAAAATTCCCCCATCGTTGGGGCAGACGTTCTGAGGTACGCTCGGCGCGACCTGGGCGCCACATTTGGTGCATTCAAGGCCAATAATTCCGCTCATCGCCAAAAGTGTAGCAGCGTGGGCCAAGCCTCGCCCGAGCGTGAATGGACAATTGCTCGATCGCAGCCTGGAAGGAGCACCGAGTGTACTCCTGGTTAGGAAGCAGGCAGCTGCTTCAGCAAACCCTTGGCCTTGCGGAACCAGACGCGTTCCCGACGGCGCAGATACCCCGGAAGAGTCGGTTTTTTCGCCAGGACGCGTTCGGTCCACTCCCGAGCCCCGGCGCGATCTCCTTGGGAAGCAAGGAAGATGGCGTAATTCAAGTAGGTTTCAGAAAGTGTGGAGATCTGGGTAGTTTTGGCGAAGAGGGCAGAGGCTTTCTCGCTCTGCCCGGTTTTGGCGTAAGCGTGAGCGAGAAGGCCTGCGGCGCGATGAAAGTCATAGCCTGGATCTTTGGCCACCACCCGCGAAAGATCGCCGCTCGCGGCGGCGAAGTCGCCCAGTTCAATTTCCGCCAGCCCGCGACGATAGAAGGCATCGGGAGAATCCATACGGGTGGAGATCGCTTTGTCATAACAGTCGCGGGCGCGCTGATACTTGCCCTCCTCCAGATATAAATCGGCCAGTTCCTCGTAATTGCCCGGCGCTGGATTGTCCAGGATGATGGCTTCGAGCTCGCGCATGCGGCGCCGGCGGGGGAACACTTTGAAGGAGTGGCGCAGCAGTCCGGCATCAGGAAGAATTTCCGCAGCCACATAGACCAGAGCCCCCAAGCCTCCCCCCAAGAGAATTATCCATAGCCAATAAGTGTCGGGACGGCGCCGAATAAAGTGCACGATGGCGACCGCCTGAATAATCAAGCCCCAAGGAAATAGCAGTGAAAACAACGCTCCCATAGTTTGCGCAATATAGCAGAAACGGTTTAGCCTGATTCCGGCCGGCGACAGCCGAGGGGAAAAGACCAGCCCTCGCAGGCCGTACTCCCAGGCGATGGTAGAATCTCGCGCGTGACTCCGCCGGTTCGCCTGGCTGCCATTGATATCGATGGCACCCTACTCAATTCTCAGTTTCGCATCTCCACTGTCGATTTGGCAGCTTTGCGAAAGGCTCGCCAACATGACATTGAAATCGTGCTCGTGACCGGCCGCCGCCATCGCTTTGCGCTCGCCATCGCCCAGCAGCTCGGTTTTGACCTCTGGCTGATTAGCTCGAATGGTGCAATCACTCGCTCCCTCTGCGGCGAATCTTTTCACCAAGATCTCCTGCCGCGACAGACCTGCCGCCAGCTGTGTTCCATTATGCGCGACTTTCGCGGCCACATGGTGATTACCTTCGATCGCGATACCAAGGGGGCTGTGGTTCTTGAACGCATGGATGAATTGAACCTTAGCATCCGCCGCTGGCTGGAACAAAATCAGGCTTTCTTGGAGTTCGTCATACCCTTAGAGAACGCGCTCGTCACCGATCCTGTGCAGGCTATGTTCTGCGGCAGCATGGAGAGCATGCGCCAGGCGCTCGAGCTTCTGAAGAGCAGCCAACTCCGGGATTCACTGACTGTCCTGCGCACGGAATATCCGGCGCGCGATCTCACCATTATCGACATACTTAATCGTGGCTGCTCGAAAGGTCAGGCTTTGAAGCGCTGGGCTGAGCATCGGGGGGTAGCCCGCGAACAGGTCATGGCCATTGGTGACAACTATAATGATGTGGAAATGCTTGCCTTCGCTGGACTGCCATTTATCATGGGAAATGCATCGGAGGAGTTGAAGTCTCAAGGGTGGCCGGTTACTCTCTCCAATGACCAGCACGGGGTGGCTAGTGCCTTGGCTCAGGTTCTGGGTACCGTCGATCACATTGTGGCACCGGCGGGCCGATAAGGTTTGATTGAGGTCGATTGAAGTCTCGATATCACTTTGTATTCGTGCTCGCAGTTCTGGCCGAAGCCCTGCTTGCCAGGGGCGCGGAGTTGGCGATTCTGCGTAACGGCAATTCCATCCGTCACGAGCATCGTCAAGCACTCGGGGCCGTCACTCGACTGTATTTGAGCGATAGCGCCAATGGTTATATCGAGATTCCCACCGACCAAATCGAGCGATTCGAAATTGACACTGCGCCCCCAATCCTGCCTTCGAAAGCAGAACCTGCTTTCCCGTCACCAGTGACGGGAAAGCCGTCGGCCATCCCCCTCAGCCGCGAACAGCTGAACCAGTTGGTTGCCGGGGCGGGCGAACGTCATCAACTCGATCCTGATTTCATCATTAGCGTCATTCGGGCCGAGAGTGGATTCCATCCATTCGCGGTCTCCAAGAAAGGAGCTCAGGGTTTGATGCAGTTGATGCCCGGAACCGCCTCCCAGTTAGGGGTAGCAAATGTGTTCGATCCCAATGCCAATGTTGAGGCCGGCACCAGGTATTTACGCGAGTTACTGGAAAAGTACAACTATGATGTCGCCAAGGCGCTGGCGGCCTATAATGCCGGTCCTAAGCGTGTCGATCAATACCATGGCATTCCTCCTTACTCGGAGACCCAAGCCTACGTTGCTCGCATTATTCGCGACTTCAACCGCCAGAAGTTAGCCCAAAATCCCCAGTTGGCACGGAAATCGAAACCCGCTCTTCTCAATTCGACCGACATCACCCGAGCGCATCAGCACCAGCAGCAGCAAGCTAATTCGGAAGCGCCAACCACATCCAGTTCCGCCAATCCGCAGGCTGCTTTGCACTAGCGGGTTCTACCGCTCAATGATGACAAAACGACCTTTCTTATACGCACTGGCCGGTTTTCTGCTCTTGGTTCTGGTCTATATCCAGTTTCGTACCTGGCGAAATTTTGATTGGGGGGTGTTCCTTGCGCAAACCCGCAAAGTGCAACGAATTCACGTTCTTGCAGGCATCGCGCTCACTTACATCGCCTATCTGCTGCGTGCCGTGCGCTGGAGGATCTTTCTTCGTCCCATGAAGCGCACTACCTCGGCCCGGCTACTGGCTCCGACTATCATCGGGTTTACCGGGCTGGCTTTGCTAGGGCGGCCGGGGGAAATGATTCGTCCTTTGCTGATCGCTCATAAGGAGGAACTCTCTTTTTCTTCGCAGCTAGCGGTTTGGACCATCGAACGCATCTTTGATATCGGTGCCTTCGCCCTGTTGCTGATTTCTGCTATTTTCCTCTCGTCGGGCTTAAAAAACCTTGCCTATTACAGCCGCTTTCGCGAAGGTGGCTTGCTTTTGATGGGAGTCGTTGCCGGCTTGGCCGTGGTGGCAGGAATCATCAACATGAAAGGCGAACTTGTTGCACGCTGGGTGGAACAAAGGTTCCCCGCCCAATCGCGGGGATGGGGATCTAAGCTTGCTGCCCGTGTTCGGGAGTTTCGCACTGGTCTCAATACTATTCATGGAGCTAATGAACTGGTGCAGCTTACCCTGGTCTCGGTGGCCATGTGGTTCATTATTGCCCTGGCCTACCACCAGGTGACCGGGGCCTATCAAGAGCAGGCGCTTAACATACAGGTGCCACAGGTCTTTGTGCTGATGGCCTCTAGTATGATTGGCTCACTCGTACAACTTCCGGGAGTGGGTGGGGGATCCCAGCTGGCTACCATCAGCGCCCTCCAGCACATCTTTCGTGCCACTCCAGAACTGGCCGCCAGTTGTGGAATTTTACTGTGGCTGGTCACATTCATGTCGGTCATCCCGCTTGGCC
>JAFAPG010000056.1 GCA_019247235.1 Acidobacteriota bacterium | reverse complement strand
ATGTCGTACCACTCGATTTCCGAGCCATGCTCAATCGCGTATTTGAAAGCTTTGATTACGACGCCGCAATTATGAGCTTGGGGGGAGGCGATGCTGACCCTAATCCGGAGATGAATGTGTGGCTTTCAAGCGGGAGCGCACACCTTTGGCATCTTGGGGAAAAACAACCCGCCAGTGACTGGGAGCGGGAAGTGGACCAGCTGATGGAGCAGCAGATGACCACGCTGGTTTACGAAAAACGAAAACAACTCTACGACCGGGTTCAGCTACTAGTCGCCGAAAATATGCCGTTTATCTTCCTGGCGACACCGGATGTTCTGGTCGGGGCAAAGCGCGAGCTTGGTAATTTCCATCCTGCCGTCCTCGATCACTACACTCTGTGGAATGCCGACCAGCTTTATTTGCGCCCTCCAGCGCATGGGTTGGAAAGAGCTGGAATCCGGTGACGGTTCAGGCCAAGCTCCAGCCCGAAAGGCAGCCCTTCTGGCCCGATGAGCGCCTAGTCGCAGAGTGTCGTGAAGGCAACCAGCAGGCCTGGGCCGCCTTGCTTGAAAAGTACAAGAATCTGATCTATTCGATTCCCATCAAACTAGGCCTTTACCAAGACGCTGCGGACATTTTTCAGGCCGTATGTCTCGAGACACTTTCCGGCTTGGATCAATTACGCGCGCCCCGTGCTTTGGCGAAATGGCTAATCCAAACCTGTTATCACAAGTGCCTGGAGCACCGGCGCAGATCAGAGAGATATTCCGCTTGGACGGAGAATGCCCGAGACGAACTACCCAAGCATGGCGTCGTTGCGCCCGTGCCTCAAGAGCTCCTCCTAGAGCTGGAAAAAGAGCAGATGGTGCGAGATGCGATTCTGCAGTTGAGCCCCAGGTGCGAGCGCATGATTCACATGTTATTTTTCGAAACTCCGCCTCGCTCTTATCAACAAATCGCCAGCGACCTGGAGCTGGCCACAGGCTCGATCGGATTCATTCGCGGCCGCTGTCTCGAGAAACTGAGAAAAGAGCTCGAAAAACTGGGGTTCTGACATGGGCGTCAAAGCTGCTCAGCAATCCGAGACAGGCTCCATCATCGACGAGCTACTGGCTGAGGAGAACCAGTCCGGGTGGCTGGGTCGGGTCGCGCGCCAGCCTTCACTCAATTGGGAATCCATCGTCACCGCATTGACCGAGCGGGTGCGAGAACAAATCCACATCAGCCCGCCACAGGCGCGCAAGCTCGCCGACTTGGCCATGGTGGTGGCGGAGGCAATTGGCAGCAAATTGGCTCTGGCGAAGAGTCAGCGCGCCAAGGCCAATGTGTTATATGCGCTCGATGATCATGCGAGCGCGATTGAGATGCATCAACAAGCAGCCACCTTGTTTGAGGCCGTAGGGCAAAACCTCGAACTGGCGCGAACGCTGAGCGGTTCCATTCAGCCTTTGCTCCTGCTGGGCCGCTACGATGAGGCTCTGGCCATGGGCGAGCGGGCGCGAACCATCTTCACCGCTCAGGGTAATACCTGGAGATTGGCACGACTTGAAATCAACATCGGCAACATCTATCAACGGCAGGACCGGTTCGCCCAAGCTCTCGAACACTACGAGCGTGCCTATCGGGAACTGCTAACCCGCGACGATGTGGAAGGGTTGGCGGCGGCGTTGAGCAACCTCTCCCTCTGCTATATCAGCTTGAATGATTTTCCTAAAGCACTGGAGTTCCATCGCAAAGCGCGGCACCATTGTCTCAAAAAGGGCATGCCCATTTTGGTCGCCTACGCCGATTACAACATTGCCTATCTTTATTTTCTTCGCGGCGAATATGGGCGTGCGATTCACATGTTGCGGGATGCCGAACAGGGCGCAAAAGCCGCGGGTGATCTCTACCAACTGGCGCTCTGTGATCTCGATCTCTCTGAAATTTATCTCGAAGTTAATCTGGGTAATGAAGCTGGCGAATTGGCGCGCGACGCCCATCAGGGCTTTGAGCGGCTGGGTTTTGGATATGAATCCGCCAAGGCGCTGGCCTTTGCCGCTATCGCCGCTAGCCGACAAGGACAGGCCTTTCAGGGGCTCAAGTTATTTGCGCGAGCCAGAGAGATGTTCGTGCGTAACAAGAATCAAGTCTGGCCTCCGCTTATCGACTTATATAAAGCTCTAGTGCTGTTCCATGAAGGTCGTCTGTTCGAAGCACGCCAGCTTGCCATCTCTGCTGTCGAATTCTTTGGCGGATCGAATATGGGTCGCAAAGCTGCTCTGGCTGATCTGCTGCTTGCCCGTATCGCGCTTCGCATGCATGACCCCGCTGCGGCTCTCGAACATACGCAGGCGGCGGCAAAACGCTTGGAGGATCTCGAGTCGCCTAGCTTGCTGTTTCAGGCCGAATATTTGTTTGGCGACATCGGCATCGCCAACGGGGACTCCGAGCAGGCTTACCGTGCTTACTCGCGGGCGCGCCAGTCGCTTGAAAGGCTTCGCGGTGGACTCCGGGGAGAAGAGCTGAAAATTGCCTTCTTGGATAACAAATTGGAGGTGTACGAACATTTAGTCGATCTGTGCCTGGATCGACCCGGAGGTCTCGAAGAAGCATTCGCCTATATCGAGCAGGCAAAGTCCCGCAGCCTCATGGACCGGCTGGTGCAACCGGTACACCTGCGCTTAGAGTCCGATAGCGGGCAAAGCGAACTGGTGCGCTCAATTCGCAATCTGCGGGAAGAGTTGAACTGGTATTACAACTTGATCGAACGGGAACAACTTCGTCCCGAGGAGAACTCGCCGGCGCGCATTGAGAACTTGGAACAGGAAGCTCGCTCCCGCGAAGCCGCCCTGATGCGCGCCCTCGAGCATGCTACGGTGACCGAGGTAAACCAGGCCGGGCTTGAGGTTCCCACCCATATTGCCCTGGACGAGATTCGCGCGGCCTTGCCGTCGGATGGGGTTTTGATCGAGTATTTTTGCGTGCAGGACCGCATTCTTGCCTGCATTCTCACCGCCGACGAGCTCAAGCTGTTTCCCGTCACTTTGCAATCGCGGGTACAAAAGCGGCTTCAACTCCTGCAGTTCCAGCTTTCCAAGTTTCGCCTTGATCCTGAGTATGTACGCACCTTTGAAGAGTCGTTGCTCGAAGCCACGATGGCACATTTGCGCGATCTCTATCAGGAGCTTCTCGGGCCCGCAGTCCGCGATTTCGCGCACGCGAAGCACCTGGTTTTCGTGCCGCACGGTTTGGTCCATTATGTGCCCAT
>JAFAPG010000027.1 GCA_019247235.1 Acidobacteriota bacterium | reverse complement strand
CTCGCTGACTTACCAGAAACAATCGTCCCCCGGCTTTGAGCAAAATCTTGGAAGTCTGGGGCTTTTGCGATTCGAGCATTCGCACCAGGGTGTCGAGCTTGTCCGACGAAGAGCTGCTGCTGTCGTTCTTGGCCCGCGCCTTTTCTACCGACTGCGCGACCCGCCGGCGATCGAAAGGTTTCAGGAGATAATCGACGGCATTCACTTCAAAAGCTTTGACCGCATATTGATCGAAGGCAGTGGCAAAGACGATTTTCGGCAACGGCAGTTTTTTATCGAGCAACTTCTTGATGACGCCAAAGCCGTCGAGACCGGGCATTTGCACATCGAGAAAGACCAAATCTGGGCTGTGCTCGCGAATTAGATTGACCGCTTCGATTCCGTTCTTGCCCTGAGCGACAACCTCGACATCGCCAATATTCTTAAGGAGAAAGGCTAGCTCGTCGCGCGCTAACTGCTCGTCATCGACGATCACTGCAGACAGCGACACGGTTGCCTCCTGCTTCAAGAGTATAGCCGAGTTCAAAGATGGCGGGCGAAGGGCGGCTTGAAGCAAACGAAGCAGTTACACTAGGCTTTCGAGATGGGCGTAATCTTCGGTGTGAACCCGGTCATTGAGGCTCTCAAAGCTCGCGGCCGCGCCTTCGCCTGGGTCGGCGTCGCTCGGGAACGTCGCGATTTGCGCCTGCAAAAACTGATCCAGCAGTGTCGAGAGAGCGGCGTGGCGGTGCGCTTCCTCGCTCGCGGCGAGCTGGATCACATCTCGGGCGGAGGCGCGCATCAGGGGGTAGTAGCTTTCACCGCCGCAAAGGCCTACAGTGACGTAGAAGATCTCCTAAGCCGAAAACGCGGCGCTCACACACTGATTGTGGTGGTGGACGGGGTTGAAGATCCCCACAACCTAGGCGCCATCCTGCGCACGGCCGAAGCGGCAGGGGCGGATGGGGTAATCATTCCTGAACGCCACGCGGTGGGAATCACGGGCACGGTGACGAAAGCCTCGGCCGGAGCAAGCGAACACATGCCTGTCGCCAAGGTGGGAAATCTTTCCCGAACCCTTGAGGAGCTCAAACAACAGGGTCTATGGATTGTAGGCTTGGATGAGCACGGGAAACAGCTGTACGACGACGTGGATTACAAAACCGACTGTGCCATCTGTTTGGGTGCAGAAGGGCACGGGCTCCGCCATTTGGTGGCACGAACCTGTGATTTCTTGGTTTCAATTCCCATGCTGGGCAAGGTTTCTTCCTTGAATGTTTCGGTAGCGGCTGGAGTGGTGCTCTACGAGGTGGTACGTCAACGCCGAAAAACCTTGTGACGATGAAGAGCGTAGTGGTCGTCGGTCTTTTTGCTCTGGCCTTGCCCGCTTCGGGAATCGATCGTCGTGCCTTTACCTTCACCTCCTACCAGCTGCAGGTGAGAATCGAACCCTGGCAGCAGCGTCTGGCTGTCCGCGGGCGAATCGCGCTGCGAAACGATTCCGACACCCCGCAAAGAAGCCTGGCCTTACAGATCTCTTCCACGTTGAATTGGAGCTCGATTCAATTTCACGGCAAACCGGTCACATTTAGCTCTCAACTCTACAACTCCGATATCGACCACACCGGCGCACTACGGGAGGCAATTGTGATGCTGCCGGGGCCGGTTGCTCGAAACGGCCAAGTCGAGCTAGACGTCGGTTACGAGGGAATGATTTCTCAGGATGCGACGCGCCTTACGCGTATGGGTATGCCTCCGGAGGCGGCGGAGCATTCCGACTGGGACCGAATCAGCAAATCCTTTTCGATCGTTCGCGGCATTGGTTATGTCGCTTGGTATCCCATCTCTAGCGATGCGGTTCTGCTGAACGAAGGGAATACGGTTTTTGAAGAAGTCGGTAGGTGGAAACAGCGCGAAACAGAAGCGGAAATGCGGGTCAAACTTTGCCTCTTTAGCGAAGGTCTGCTTCCCACGGCGCTCATGAACCCGCCAAACTCTCAACCGGACCTATCGGCTGAGGAGAGCGACCCTAGCCTGAGCTCGCTACAGTGCACGAGTCATGTCTTTGCGCCGCTCGGGCTTACCGTCCCCACATTCGCGGTGGCTAACTACAGCAAGGCGCAAAAATCCGAGGTCGACCTCTACTCTATGCCTGGAGACGAGAGGCGTATCGAGAATTATGCCCTGGCAATTGACGAGACGGCGCCAGTGGTACATGGCTGGTTCGGAGAGGGCCGCCGCAAGGAGAGACAAGAAAACCAAGTAGTGGAATTGCCAGACGCGCAAGCGGCACCCTTTCAAGCGGGAAGCATGTTACTGCTGCCCGCCTCGGCCGACGATACCATTCTACTGCTTTCAGCCGTTCAGCAGCTGACCCAGGCGGTTGTCTCATCATCGCGAGCCTGGATCCTTGAAGGTGTCGCGGCCTACGCGCAGGCTCATTACCTGGAGCTGCGAAAAGGACGTGAAGCCGGCATCCAGTACCTCAAAAACCATCGCTCGGCCCTGGTTGGGCCACAGAGGGAGGCCGAAGAGCCGCGGCAGCATGCTCTCGTGAATGCCAACGACGAGCTCTTTGTGCAGACCAAAGCCATGCATGTGTGGTGGATGCTCAAAGACATGGTGGGAGAAAACGCCTTGCACAGCGCTCTCGCTGCCTACCATGCCAGTGACGACCGAGACGAGCACTACATGGAAAGCTTGATTGAAGCGCGCAGCGGTCGCGACCTGCGATGGTTTTTCGAGGACTGGGTCTATCGCGACCGTGGCTTGCCGGATTTTCATATAGTTTCCGTTTACCCACACGCCCAGGGAAACGGGCACTACTTGATCACGGTAACGCTCGAGAACTCAGGAGAGGCCGCCGCCGAAGTCCCAGTTACCATCCGCACCGTGGCGGGGGAGAATAGCGAGCGGGTCACTGTGGTCGGGGGAGGAAAGGCGACAGTTCGCGTTTTAGCAGCCTCAACGCCGCGCGAAGTGGTCATCAATGACGGGAGCATTCCCGAGAAGGGTGTAGAGAATCCTTACCCGATAGGGCTGAGCTCTATCGATCAAACGGTACCAATTGCTCCGGCAATGGCTGGCCGCCTTTCTGATCACGTTCGGTCCTTTGAAGAAACCCCGCTTTTCGCAAATTAAAATTTTATGATCTCTCCTCGCGTATTGGACACCATGATTCTCGTGTACTTCTGCAATTTCCCGCCCGTGTTATCGAATCATGTCCGGGGCGAGATTCCAAATGCAAAACAACCAGACCGTGCCGTGTTCGTCGGGTGCATGGGGCTATTTTTCGGGTGTCTGCCTGATTGAATTAAGATTCGGATTGGTTCATGGTGCAAACTAAGACAACCAATAATCAAAGGCGTTCGCTATGTAGTGAGCGAAGCGGGGATTTCGCGTCGGGCGGCGGTCTTCACCGCAGGCAGCGGGGTTACGTGCGGGTGAAGCGCACCAAGTCTTCGAGTTTCCGAGCGGCGGCTCCGGAATCGATGGATGCCGCGGCCAGCTCAACGGCGTCGACCAGGTGCTCGGCCTTCTCGGCCGCAACCAGGGCGGCGGCAGCATTCATAAGAACCACATCGCGACGCGCAGACTTCTCCCCAGCCAGGATGTTGCGCACGATACGGGCATTGTCTTTGGCATTGCCACCTGAAATCTCTTCTAACCGGGCCGTTTGTAGTCCAAACTTTTGTGGCGTCCATTCGTAGGACTGGACGTGGCCTTTATGCACTTCCGATACCTGGGTTGGCCCGGTAATCGTAACCTCGTCCAATCCATCCCGGCCATGAACCACGAACGCTCGATGCGTGCCTAGGATGCAAAGGGCCTTGGCCAGTTTTTCCACCAGCTCGAGTGCGTAAACGCCTACCACTTGGGCTGACGCCCCGGCCGGATTGGTGAGTGGCCCAAGCAAGTTAAAAACTGTTCGCAGCCGAGTTTCCCGGCGAGCTGTTTGCACATATTTCGCGGCCGCATGAAGGCAGGGGGCGAATAGGAAGGCTATGCCCACATCTTTGAGGCACCGGGTCAAACGTTCAGGGGAGAGTTGAATATCCACCCCTAAGGCCTCCATCACATCGGCCGCGCCGCATTTTGCTGTCATGCCCTCTATGTCCAGTTTTGGGGTAGAGCTGCGATTCCCATGCTTGGCGACGCGAACCCCAGCTCCGGCTACGACGAATGCGGTGGCGGTAGAAATGTTGAAGGTGCCGGCGGCATCTCCTCCGGTTCCGCAGGTGTCAACCAGGGCTTCGCGACCAGTTCCGCTCGAGTCAAGCAAGGAATTTTCATGAACTTTGATTGGGGTGGCGGCCGAGCGGATGGCCTCGACAAAGCCAACAATCTCTTCGACGCTCTCTCCTTTCATGGATAAGCCCACGAGCAGGGCGGCAATTTGTGCGTCGGTGCAATGGCCAGAGAGTAATTCGTTCATTACCCCGCGGGCCTTCTCACGCGTCAAGGATTCGCGGTGGGTGACAATTTGGTGGAGAGCCTCGACAATCATGCCGCCTCAACCACTATCAGAAAGCTGTCTTGACAGGCAAGCTCTGGGTAACAAAGGCAATCATGGAGATGGGCGCGCGGATCGCGACCGTCTTCCTCTGCCGGTAACCATCCGATTTCTATGCTTGTGACCTGTACTATTTCTCGATCTGCATGTCCTCTCGTACTCTGCCCAGGGCACAGCCGCCAGCGTAAATAAGAGAGATTGGGACGCTGGCCTCCCCAGCCAGTGGGAACACAGCTTTGGGAGGAAGCATGCAGATTGGTGTCTATGGCGCTGGATATCTGGGAACCGTGATTTCCGCTTGTTTGGCCGATTTTGGCACGCCCGTTCTCTGCTGCCACCCGGATAGCTCCCGAATGGTGGAAATGGCACAAGGCAAAGTGCCCTTTCATGAGAAGAATCTGGCGGAGGTTATCAGGAGAAATGTGCGCGCCGGTCGACTGAGTTATTCGACTGATATTGAGTCGTTTGCCCGAAAGTCTGGTTTGATTTTTCTCGCCGAAGATACACCTGAACAGCTGCGGGATCTGGTCCTCGCAATTTCCCAGGCCGTCTCTCGGCCTCCCATCCTTTCGGTGGTTACACCCGTGCCGGTCGGCACCGGGGCGGCGCTTGAACAGCAGGTGCGCGACGCCGGTCGGAAGGCGACCATCGTTTCTCAGCCCATGTTTTTTACGGCGGGATGTGCGGTCGAGGATTTTAATTGGCCGGACCGGATCGTGCTCGGAACCAGCTCGAACGAGGCCGTGGCCTTGCTCAAGCAAATCTTTCATCCTCTCGTGATGCGGGGAGTGCCGGTCATTGTGACCAACCATGCCACCGCCGAACTGGTGCGGGAGGCAGCGACGGCGTTTGTGGCTACAAAAATTTCCTTCATCAATGAACTCGCTGGGCTATGCGAAAAGGTCAGCGCTGACGCCGTGCACCTGTCACTGGCCCTTGGCTTAGATAAAAAAATCGGTCCACGGTGTTTGCAGGCGGGTGCTTCCATGGGAGGTTTGTTCGCCCAATCCGACATGGATTCCCTGGCACATCTGGCCCAGGGGAATGCCATCGAACTCAGAATCTTAGCTGCAGCTCGCCAAGTGAACCATGCCCTTGCCGATGGTCTAGCCGGAAAGATTTCCACTTGCCTGCGTTCGCTGGAGAACAAAGCAGTGGGCATTTTAGGTTTGGCCTTCAAACCCAATACCAACTCGGTTGCCGGATCGGCTTCCGTGAAACTGGCCCAGAGCTTGATTGCTCGCGGCGCCAAGGTGCGGGCCTATGATCCGGTGGCAATGCCCGACGCCAAGCTCGAACTGAACGGATCGATCGATTACTGTGATTCGCCTTATGCCGCCGCGGAAGGCGTGGAAGCGCTGGTTGTAGGCACGGGCTGGCCAGAATTCCGCGGGCTTGATTTTTCGCGCATCAAAAGCTTGTTGCGTCGGCCTCTCATTGTGGACACTAAAAATATCCTGGATTCGGTCCGGCTGCGGGCTATGGGCTTTGAATATGTAGGCGTAGGGAGGACATAGCGTCGGGCAATTCACCATTCCAACC
>JAFAPG010000012.1 GCA_019247235.1 Acidobacteriota bacterium | reverse complement strand
CGAGGATGGTATCGCGTCAAGTCAACCGTGCACGAAGGCACGAGAAAGTTGCGGTGAATGAGATCCACCAGGCGGTAGGCCAGATTGGCGGGAAAATAGGGCCCGTAATAGGCACTGCCGTCCCGACGCAAACGCCGGGTCACATACACTCGGGGCTGGCGTTCGCCTGCGGTCAGTTTTACATAAGGATAGGTCTTATCATCACGAAGCAGAATGTTAAAGCGAGGCTTTTTCTGCTTGATCAGGTGGTTTTCTAGGGCGAGTGCCTCCTTATTATTCGCTACTACGATGTACTCCACATCGACGGCCTCCCGGAGCAGCGTGCCGGTCTTGGCGTCTACTACCCGGCCCCCATGAAAATAGGACCCCACGCGATGGCGCAGGCTTTTGGCCTTGCCCACGTAGATCACCTCGCCCGAGGCATTCTTATACAGGTACACACCGGGCGAAGCCGGGATAGAGCGAATCTTTTGCGCAATATCCATTGTCAGCGGTGAGCTTAGTGGTTCTATTCTATCGAGGACGGCCCAGTTCGGGCCGGAGCCGCCGTTGGCCCAGGTCCGGGTTGTCTGGCTTCCTGGCAGCAGACTCGACTCTCTCGATTGTGGAAATGCTCACTCGCTATATAAATTTTCCTCAACTGTGATCTCCTGAAGCATCCGAGCTGCCCCAGGCCCACATCTAAGCCCTGTGTATTTAGTTATTTAGGTGTCAGGAAGCAAAGATCTAGATTGGCATCACCCGTGCACAGTTCGAGAGTGGCTGAGAAAGCCACCGCGAAGCGGCGGGATATAAGACCAGGGTTTTGTTGTACCGGTCGTCCCAGGGAACAGAATTACCAACTCCTGTTGCCCAGGTTTAAAATCGCAGGCGAGGAAGGAGTCCTCCAAAGATGAATCGCGCTTCTTTAGTCATTGCGCTGGCCGCAACTCTAGCGGCGTCGGTCGGTTGTGCCAGCAAGAATTATGTTCGCCAACAGACCACGCCTCTGATCAATAAAACCAACGAACTGGATGATTTGACTGCGCAGAATACAAAGGCGATCAAAGATGTCGACGCCCGCGCGCAGGCTGGCGTCCAGCAAGTAATGCAATCGGCCGCGGCGGCTGACCAAAAGGCACAGGCTGCAGGCCAGCAGGCGGACCAGGCGCAGCAGCTGGCAAACAATGCCGTCCACCGGGTTGACGTTCTTTCAAACGCTGTCGCAAATCTGGATAATTATCGCATCGTGAGCGAGACGGCAGTCCACTTTGGCTTTGACAAAGACTTTTTGACCAAACAAGCCAAGGACGAGTTGGACAAGCTGGCCACCACCGTTCCTAACACCAAAGGCTATATCATCACCGTGGAAGGTGGAACAGACTCGGTGGGACCATCTGACTACAACTATGGTCTTAGCGAGCGCCGGGCCAATTCTGTGATTCAGTATCTAGGCTCAAAGTACAACATTCCGGCCCACAAGATTTATTTGATCGGACTGGGTAAGGACAAACCGGTTGAGGACAATAAAACTCGTGAAGGCCGTGCAGCCAACCGGCGGGTCAATATTCGCCTGATGACTAACACCGCTGAGGGCCAACAGCAGCCAACGACCGGCTCGACTCCGCCCTCTATGTAACAGGTTTTCCCTCCTCCCCGGAGGACTTCGCCAATAGGCCGCTCTTCAAACAGAGCGGCCTTTTTTTGCCTGTCTAATGGGCGCGGCCAACGGCGACTGCTTCCCCCCAGGTTACAATGTGGTTATGCGCGGTGTCATTCGAACCTGGGCGTCAATTTTGTCTGTGGGAGTCCTTGGCCTTTCACTAGCCGCCTGGTCCGAGCAGAGTCAAAAGGCAGCGGCCAAAAGCGAAACTCAGGACCAGAGTGAAGAGCGCAGTCAGCGGGCCGCCGAATTGAGCTCGAGCAAAGATACGCGCATTGATCTGTCGGCGCCAAAAGACGACGCGCAACGGCATCCGCAAAGCGACCCGGCGGTCATCGATAACAGCGATCAGGGCTCCGATGTACAGGAGTTTCGTCCGTGGGACCCCCATAAAGCGGCTAAGGACATCGAAATTGGGGATTTCTACTATCGAAGAAAGAACTATCCGGCTGCGCTCGCTCGCTACCAAGAAGCCCTCACTTACAAGCCCAACGACGCGCTGGCAAACTTTCGCCTGGCGGAGTGTCAGGAGAAGACCGGAAATCTAACCGACGCCGTAATCCATTACCAGCAGTATCTCAAGCTCCTGCCTCATGGAGCCTTGGCGGAGGAAGCCGAGCGGGCCATCGGACAGTTGAAGGCCATGAGCGCCAGGCAGCGCAGTCAGAATTAACATTCCTGCAATCCAACCTTCGCCGACCCTCAGGCTTGATGCCCATTTGCTCCAAGTTAGAGCCGAATTTTTTGTGGTTGAGTTAGAAGTGCTTCTGCAGGTCGCGAAAAGCTTCGACCACCAGTAAACGGCTGGGTGGTTCAGCCGCAATCAATTGTTCGTGCTCCAAAATCCAGGTATCGCCATGGGGAACGAATACAGCGTTCATGCCCGTACGCAGGGCGGGATTAATGTCCGATTTGGGGCTATTGCCTACCATCCAGGTCTGGCCAGCGACCAGGCTGTGTTTTTTAAGGATGGCGCGATAGGCGGCGACATTCTTTTCCGGCAAAATTTCCACGCAAGAAAAATACGGCTTCAGCCCCGAAGATTCAAACTTTCGAGTCTGCTCTTTGAGATCTCCCTTAGTCACTAGCCATAGGCAATGCCGACCAGCGAGAAACTCGAGGGTTTCCCGTACCTCTGGCAAAAGCTTCACCGGTTGCTCGGCAATGGCGTGGGCAAAACCATGAATGGTTTCATGTAAGGCGGGTGTCAAGGGCTCTACCGACAGCCGTTCAAAGGTCTTCACCAGCGCGTGGGCAAAGCTGTGTAGGCCATACCCGTGCGTCACAATGCATTCCCGCTCGACATCATTGAGAATCTCGCGCACCTCTCGTGGCGAGCGCTGGCGATGATTGAGAAAGGAAATAAAATCGGCGATTGCCCGCTCGAAATAGACATTGTTTTCCCAAAGCGTGTCGTCGGCATCGACGAGAATATTCTGTGCGTCGGCCAGGCGCCCGTGGCCCATGGGAGCTATCATATCTTTTTCTTTTGGACCGGGTCGGAGGAACCATCGACCCCGACGGTTGCGAAAAAGTTTGTTCCTAGAATCGCCAGCGATGAACTATCGAGGGGTAGTAGGGATATTGCTGTTGGTCTCTCTATCGGTTTTCGCCCAGCTGAAGACAAAAATCACCGCCGCAAAGCCGGCCATTTCAGCCCGTTCTACCCAGACAGGTGTCATTCCCGATCTGCCACGGCGGGTGGAACGGTTCCGCCAGGTTAGGATGCCTTTACCCGAAGGCCTTAGCAGCCGTGAGCGGAAGTTGATTTCGGTGCTGGTCGATGCTTCCCGCTACCTTGAGAATATCTACTGGCGGCAAGTCGACCCTGAGGGGCTATTCTTATATCAATCTCTGCGCGCCAGCCCACGACCGGCGGATCGAATGCTGAGGAGATTGTTGTGGATCAGCGGCTCGCGCTTCGATCTCACCGACAATAATGTGCCTTTTGTAGTGGGAGCGCAGGGCGCGCCGGGCGGCGGGTTTTATCCTCCGGGGCTGAGTCGATCCGATATTGAGAGTTATGTACGCGAACACCCCGAGAAGCGAGCAGAAATATATAGCCCTACGACGATCGTACGCTGGCACGGGAACGATCTCGAAGGCCTACCCTATCACATTGCCTTTCGCGGATTTCTCGAACCTGCCGCCAAGGACCTGCGCGATGCGGCTGCTCTAACGCCTGAACCGGACTTTGCGCGATACCTGCGGTTGCGGGCGGAGGCGCTATTGACCGATGACTACATGGCAAGTGACCTGGCTTGGCTCGAACTGAAGCGACCCAAGATCGATGTGATCTTTGCTCCTTACGAGAGCTACAGCGACGGGCTACTGGGAGTGAAAACCACGTTTGGGGCGGCAGTGCTGATAAGGAACGCGGCAGAAAGCCAGCGGGTCGAAGGTTTTCAGAAGTATGTTGCCAGTATTCACGACGCATTACCCACCCGCTTTGAGGCTTCCGAAACCGGTCGAGAAACTCCCCTTGAAATCATGGATTCGCCCTTTCGCGCCGGTGATCTTGCCCACGGCTATCAGGCGGTGGCTGACAATTTGCCCAACGACCCTCGCGTGCACGAGGAAAAAGGGAGTAAAAAAGTCTTCTTTAAGAACTTCATGGATGCACGAGTCAACTACACAATCCTTCCCTTGGCTCGCCGGCTAATGCCGGCCGATGACGCAGCCAAAGTTTCGAGCGAAGGCTATTTGCTAGGCACGCTCATGCACGAGATCGCTCATGGTTTCGGGCCAACCTTTGTCAGGAATCAACGGGGAGAGAAGATCAATCTACGCGAACAGATGGGACCAATTTTTGCCGGCTTAGAGGAAGCCAAGGCCGATGTGGTGGGAATGTTTGCCCTCGAGTGGCTTGTCGCTCACGCAGCTCTGCCCAAGCAGAAGCTGCCCGAGTACTATGCGTCGTATGTTGCCGGCAATCTCCGCACCATTCGCTTCGGGGCAGCCGAAGCCCATGGTCAAGCAGAAATGATGGAGTTCAATTACTACCTCGAGCACGGCGGCGTTTGCCGGCTTGCCTCGGGTAAATATGCGGTCGACTACCAGAAGCTACCCGGGCAGATTGAGAAGCTGGCGAAAGAGTTGCTGGAGATGGAAGCCACGGGCGATCGGACCAGGGCAGAAGATTGGTTCAAGCACTATGATGTGCTTTCGCTCCAAGCCCAAAAGTCCCTCGATAGCGTCACCAACGTGCCAATCGATATTGACCCGATCTTCTCATTTCCCCAGAGAGTCCACTAAGGGATGGGAGGAGGAGGGGATAGGACTCCTAGAACAGGTCCCCCAGATACTACAGTGGTATTTCCTGACCCCAACGATCCAAACAACGGAACGGTGCGTGTCTACGGTCCAGGTGGCGAAGCAACCACAGATTACGACTTCGGGCACGATCACGGTGCCGGCGATCCTCATGCACATGATTGGGGTGTTGACAGCAATGGAAAACCAATCAGAGGGAAGGGCCCCCCGCTGAGACCGAACGAGTGCAGCCAGACCCCTGTACTTTCCGTGCCACCACCGCCATCACCAACCACGGTCCTGGGAATTGGACTGACAGTACTAACGATTATTGTTGTAGCGCTCTCGCCAATTGGGATTTAGGATGCGACACGCTAGTCCGCCTGTCTAAATTTCGCAGCTGGCACTGTCCAGAAATCGCAGACTAGTAGGAGCGTAGGATGACGGTCACTCCGCGGTTGTCACGCTCACGAACTTAATTCGGCAGAGATGTGGGATGAGTTAAGGTTCCTATGGGAAATGATGAAATTTGTAGCCGTTTTAACAAGGTTCTGTGGCATGATTCAAAACTTTGCTCGTTTGCTGTGGTCCGCGAAGGTGACAGGGACGATATTGTTTTCAATTTGGAGCTACGTGGAATGCCTGGACTGGAACTTACGCCAGCGATTCTCACGCTCATTGATGCAACATATCTGAAGGCCGAAGTAGATTTAGACGGGAAGCATCAGTGTGCCGATGATATCTCTAGTGCCCATTGCCACGCACGATCTGCGCTTAGGGACGAACTCCTCAGATCGCAGTTTCAGCACAGTCCAACAGCACTGGATGGATATTATCATTTCAATCTTTATCTGATTCCACCGGGAGGGCGAATTGATGTGTTTGCTCGCAATTTTGAGCTAAACGGCAAGTGAGCTATCTTTGCCACGATCACATAACCGCGGTGCAGATGAAGTGGTCTTTTCCTGTCCAAAACTTCAGGTTCGAATAACGGGTTTGTACCCACTTCCTCGAAAATAGGGAAACGACGTGCATAGCAGTACCATGCCGGATTTCTACATGAGCTCGGAGGAGCACCAGCTCATGCTTGAAGGGCGGCTGTGCTTTATTTTGGGCCGCGTGAAAGGGATGACATCCTCTGGCCTTTTATGGGTTAAGGTACTTCCCCCTGTGTTCGCAGAAGATAAGGACGAGAGCGAAGTTCTGATCGCACCACGGTTGAACGGCGTGGGCTTCGAAGAAATGTC